>NZ_AKZL01000129.1:0-9572 GCF_000282755.1 Shewanella sp. POL2 | reverse complement strand
CATTTTTTATGACTAACTCATTCATTATCAGTTCGTTTTCATATCACTTACCGATTGCAGCATCATGCGGCTTTCACGCTGAAACTGCGGCGCAAAATCACCAAACCACTTAGCAACCGTTTGGAACTGGTTGATAAACGCTTCCCTATCGCCCCGCTTTAATAGCTCTAATGCCTCGCGATAGTTATCCAAATAATCGCCAATCGCATGCTGGCTGTCCTGTTGGGCAAAAATAATATCGGCATAAAGCTCTGGGCTTTGGGCAAACAAGCGCCCTACCATGGCGAGCTCTAAGCGATAGATGGGCGAGCTAAATTGCAGCAGAGTTTCGATATCTGCTTCTTCTTTGCAAAGGTTTAAGCCATACACAAAGGTTGAGAAGTGGCGCATCGCCTGTACCAACTGCATCGCATTATCGTGGCGTTCAGGCTCGGCTTCGACAATTCGTGCGCCCCAAATCGTAATTTGCTCGAGTAACCATTGGTATTTATCCGCTTCGCGTCCATGACACACCACCACAACCTGCTTAGCTAAACTGCCAACATCTGGGCCAAACATAGGATGAAAGCCAACAACGGGTCCCTTGTGGGCAGCTAACATGGCATTCATCGGTTCAGTCTTGATAGAGGTTAAGTCGGCTAAAATACAGTCCTGTGGTAATTGGGTTAGTTTTGCACGGATAAGGTCGCAGGTGATGGCGATAGGCACAGTTACCAGTACCAATCCGGCATCAGCAAATAAGGTTTCCGCTTGCTGCCAGTCGTCTTTATCGAGCACTTTGACCTGATAACCCGAGAGCGACAGCATCTGTTGAAACAGTCCACCAAGCTGGCCTTTCCCGCCCACAATCACAACTGAACCTAGGTCATTTTTCACTTGCTTAAAGCCGACATCCTTCTCATTGAGATAGGACTCACGCATCAAGCGGCGCAAAATATCTTCAATAAGTTGAGGCGCAATACCCATGGTTTTGGCTTCTTCGCGGCGTTTTGCCAGCATTGCGGCTTCACGTTGCGGCGCATAAATCGGCAGGCCTGCGGCATGCTTAACTGTGCCCACCTGCGCGACTAAATCTAGCCGTTTACGCAGTAAATGCAGCAATTGCTGGTCGACGCCGTCGATAAGGCCGCGAAGGTGTTCTAATTCAGTTGTGGTTTTTTCGTTCATGTTATCGGTCCACTACCCACCTAAAAGGAAGGTGTTTAAACGTTAGGCACTTAAGATTTGCTCTCAAGCATTGGCCACTTTGAGCATATCAAAACGCGTTGGCAATACCGAAGATAACTTCGATGCGCCCGCACGTAAAACGCTTTCGGTTTTTTCCCAATTAATACAGGAGTCTGTCACAGAAACCCCGTAGGCCAATTCGCTTAATGGTTTATCACAACTTTGATTACCTTCGTTTAAATGACTTTCTAGCATCACGCCAATAATGGACTTATTGCCGTTGTAGATCTGCGCAAACACATCTTCACACACAGGGACTTGCCTGGTGTAATCCTTAGAGGAATTGCCATGACTGCAATCGATAATAAGGCGCGCATTGAGTTTGGCCTTATGTAGCTGCGCTTCACATTCAGCCACACTGGCCGCATCGTAGTTTGGTGTTACGCCGCCGCGCAGGATCACATGCCCATCGGGGTTTCCCGCCGTTTGCAACAGAGCGACTTGACCCTGTTGGTTAATCCCCATAAATCTGTGGCTGCTGGCCGCCGATTTAAGGGCATTAATTGCCACATCGAGCTTTCCATCTGTACCATTTTTAAAGCCAACGGGCATAGACAAACCCGACGCCATTTCCCTGTGGGTTTGCGATTCAGTCGTGCGAGCACCAATGGCCGACCAAGTCACTAGCTCCGAAATATATTGCGGACTGATAGGGTCGAGCGCTTCGGTGGCGACGGGCAGCTCAAGCTCTGCAAGCCAAATCATCAGCTCACGCGCCATCTTTAAGCCTTTTTCGACATCGAAGGATTCATCCATATCGGGGTCGTTAATCATCCCCTTCCAACCCACTGTGGTACGTGGCTTCTCAAAGTAGACTCGCATTAAGATGTAGAACTCATCGCTGAGTTCATCGTGTAACTTTTTAAGCTTTAAAGCGTATTCCTTGGCGGCATCGATATCATGGATAGAACAAGGTCCAGTGACGATAAGCACGCGGTGATCGCGCTTATGGACAATATCCGCCACGGTTTTGCGTGCATTGAGGATATAACGATACGCGTGCTCAGAGAGTGGCAGAGTCGCTTTTAGCTCCTGCGGTGTAATAAGGACTTTCTCTGAACTGATGTGTACGTTATTGATCGTATCCTGTTGCATGCTTACCACCTAAAACTGAAGTCATATCCCCAGGTTATCAGGAGTCTGGATCTCAAACCGCTGGGGGAAGAATTAAATAGCCGAGGCCACCATGTAATATCGTAATGATACACCATTACAATAGACGACCAATATGCCTATTAATTGGCAGAAGATCAAGGAAGAATTTAACAAATTCGGCATTTATACCAATCGCATTAGGGCGTGTTAACGTTTCGATATTAGATTTTGTTCGTTCTGGCAAGCATGTGCTCGCGAAACGAGGAATGATGTGTAGTTATTCAACTCAAATGACGAGCGGCTCTTATAACAAGGCAAAGGCTTGAAGGCACAGTGGCTCTCTGTCGAAAGCCTTAAACGCACGCGAAATCACTAAAATGGCAAACTTCAGCCAACAAAAAACCGCCACTAGGGCGGTTTTCTGTGCGAACACTACGTCTTGTTTTCTGTAGCGGGTACTATTACTTAGTAGCCAGCTTTTCACGGATACGTGCAGATTTACCTGAACGGTCACGTAAGTAGTACAGTTTGGCACGACGAACGCGGCCACGACGCTTAACTTCAATGCTAGCGATCAGAGGGCTGTGCGTTTGGAATGCACGCTCAACACCTTCGCCATTAGAGATTTTACGTACTGTGAATGCAGAGTGCAGGCCACGGTTACGTTTAGCAATTACAACGCCTTCGAAAGCCTGTAAACGCTCTTTATCACCTTCTTTAACACGAACCTGAACTACTACTGTATCACCAGCACCAAACGCAGGTACGTCTTGTTTCATTTGCTCATCGTTGAGCATTTTAATGATGTTGTTCATAACTTACTCCGTTCTAGAATTAACTGAGCTACGACTAAGCATGCTTGTCCATTGCTTCAACGAACTGCGCTAAAAGAGTCGATTGTTCGTCAGTCAGAGCTAGATTTTCAAATAATTCTGGCCGTCTTAGAAAAGTCCTACCAAGGCTTTGCTGCAAACGCCAGAGTCTAATTTGTTCGTGGTTGCCACTTAGCAGTACTGCAGGTACATCGAGTCCATCCAGACTTTCAGGGCGCGTGTAATGAGGACAGTCCAGTAAACCGTCGGAGAAAGAATCTTGCTCCGCCGAAGCTTGTTTTCCTAGCACGCCAGGAACCAATCTCGATACTGCATCTATCAAGGTCATTGCGGGTAATTCGCCGCCCGAAAGCACGTAATCCCCAACCGACCATTCTTCATCCACTTCCGTTTGAATGATGCGTTCATCAATACCTTCGTACCGACCACACACCAAAATCAACCGGGATGATTTAGCCAACTCAGTAACGCCTTGCTGATCCAGCTTGCGTCCTTGAGGTGACAAGTAAATCACCTTTGCCTCTTCGCCTGCTGCTGCTTTCGCAGCATGAATGGCATCGCGTAAGGGTTGCACCATCATCAACATACCAGGACCACCGCCGTAAGGCCTGTCATCCACAGTACTGTGTCTATCATGGGTGAAATCGCGAGGATTCCACGTGTGCAACTCAAGCAGACCGTTTTTCACGGCACGACCCGTAACCCCAAAGTCTGTTACGGCACGAAACATGTCTGGGAACAGGGTAATTACCCCTAACCACATATGTTGTACCTCGACTTAAAAGTCAGGATCCCAATCCACTAAAATCTGTTTACCTTGGACATCCACCTTCAAGATGAATTGCCCTGGGACAAAGGGAACCATACGTTCCACTTTGCCGAAACTATCTTTAGCGTTGGCCTTAACAAGTAGGACATCGTTCGAACCGGTTTCCACGATTTGATCGACAATCCCCATGTTATAGCCGGTAGTATTAATCACTTCACAACCGATAAGATCACGCCAATAGAACTCGTCTTCTGGCAATGATTGCATCTGCTGCGGCAGGATACCAATTTCGCAATTGGTGAGCATTTGTGCTCGCTCCCGCGTGGTGACACCTTCAAGTTCGGCCACAACGGCCTTGCCTTGGTAACGCCACTGAGTGACTTTTACTTCACGCCATTCGCCATTTTCTTTAATAAGCCAAGGCGAATAATCAAAGATACCTTCAACAGAATCGGTATAGGCGGTGATTTTCAGCCAACCCTTAATGCCATGACAGGAGCCTAATTTCCCCAGTACGACTGGCTGTTGGTTACTGCTCATCAATCTATACCTTAACGCTATTAAGCAGCAGCTTTAGCGTCTTTAATCAATTTTGCTACGCGATCAGTTGTCGCAGCGCCGTTCGCAACCCAGTGCTCAACGCGAGCTAGGTCTAAACGTAAAGTTTCTTCTTGGCCACGGGCCAATGGGTTGAAGAAACCAACACGCTCAATGAAACGACCGTCACGAGCGTTACGGCTGTCAGCAACAACGATGTTGTAAAATGGACGCTTTTTAGCGCCACCACGAGCTAAACGAATGGTAACCATGCGTTTTCAATCCTCTAATGATTTGCTTGAAGCAAAAATAAAAACTGGAACCCCGTGTTCGCGAAGAGTCCCAGATAGAAAGCCGGAAGATTTTACCTGACTTTTCAACGAATGCAACCCAATCTGGCGATTATTAAACCTGCCATAGAATTGCCCGCCTCATTCCAAATACAATCAACCAACTGATAAGACATCAACTTTGATGAAAATCGTTGAGATTAGCGCCCTGGAAATTTCATTCCGCCAGGCATCATACCGCGCATTCCACGCATCATCTTTTGCATGCCGCCCTTAGCCGACATTTTTTTCATCATTTTTTGCATTTGGGTAAACTGTTTCAATAAACGGTTTACATCTTGAATCTCAGTCCCCGAACCCGCAGCAATACGACGCTTACGTGAGCCCTTAATTAAATCAGGGTTTTTACGCTCTTTCGCCGTCATTGAGTTAATGATGGCTTCCATTTGACGGGTCATTTTACCATCTTGGATTTGCGCTAAAGCATCCGGCGGCAACTGACCAACACCGGGCAGCTTTTCAATCATGCTCATCATGCCGCCCATGTTTTTCATTTGCTGCAGCTGTTCACGGAAGTCTTCGAGATCGAAACTACCGCCCTGCTTCACTTTGGAAGCCAGCTTCATCGCCTTTTCTTTATCGACACCGCGCTCAACTTCTTCGATAAGCGATAATACGTCGCCCATACCGAGAATACGTGAGGCGATACGGTCTGGATGGAAAGGCTCTAGGGCATCGGTCTTCTCGCCGACACCGAGGAATTTAATCGGCTTACCGGTAATGTGGCGAATCGATAATGCCGCACCACCGCGCGCATCACCGTCGACCTTAGTTAAAATCACACCGGTGAGCGGCAGCGCTTCGTTAAAGGCTTTGGCCGTGTTCGCTGCGTCTTGACCTGTCATGGCATCGACCACGAACAGTGTCTCAATCGGTTTAACCGCCGCGTGAAGCGCCTTGATCTCATCCATCATGGCTTCATCGACGTGCAGACGACCCGCGGTGTCGAGAATTACTACATCGATAAATTTAAGTTTAGCGTGGGCAATGGCCGCCTTAGCGATATCGATTGGCTTTTGGCTCACGTCCGATGGGAAAAACTCCACATCGACTTCGGTCGCTAAGGTCTCAAGCTGTTTAATCGCCGCTGGACGATAAACGTCAGCACTGACGACTAATACCGATTTTTTATGGCGCGTACGCAGCAGCTTACCCAGTTTGGCAACGCTGGTGGTTTTACCCGCACCTTGCAGACCCGCCATCATAATCACTGCGGGTGGCTGAGTCGCCAAATCTAAGGCTTCATTCGCCTCGCCCATGGATTTTTCAAGTTCGCTTTGAACTATCTTAATAAAGGCTTGGCCTGGGCTTAGGCTTTTCGCCACTTCTTGGCCAACGGCGCGCTCTTTAACATTGTTAACGAACTCACGCACTACAGGCAGGGCAACATCGGCCTCCAGCAGTGCCATACGCACTTCGCGCAGGGTTTCCTTAACGTTTTCTTCAGTTAAGCGACCACGGCCACTGATGTTTTTCAGCGTGCGTGACAGTCTGTCGGTTAGATTCTCAAACATCGTCCTGCTCTATACCTTTAAGGATCTCGATTAATGGGCAGTATTATAACCATGCGTGCGTATTATGCTACTGCTACGCCCCGGTTGCGTTAACTTAGGCATTTAATCTGCTACCACACTTATTTTGCGACTTGATGGCGACTATTTACACCTAACAATAAGAATCTGCTAAATTTTGCAACTTATGTCACTGCCCATTTGCCGATAGCTCATGCTATTCTAGGCAAAATATTGATCTGTATGCCCAGTTAAAACTCAAACAATCTGAAAATACGAGTTTCAAGTAGTTTGGGGATATAAGGCACCTTTAACAACACAAATAGGTTAATTACCCATGGTCATTTTTTCTGCCTCAGCCATGTTTTTTTATTGCATCGCATTGGTATTAGTGACAAGCCGGCTCTTCCATCCTGAAGGCCCTAATCGTAAAGCCGTTGCAGGTATCGCAGCGATTGCGGTGATTCTACACGCAGCCGCCCTCTCACAAGCGATATTTACCCCTGACGGACAAAACTTCAGCCTCACTAATGTGATCTCGTTAGTGAACTGGATCATCGCCTTCACCTTTACCGTGATGATGTTTAGGCTAAAAGTGATTGTGGTTGTGCCCGTGGTTTATGCCTGTTCCGTGCTCTCTGTAGCCCTGCTCTGGTTATTGCCGCCTAAGTTTATTACTCACTTTGAATTGTATCCTGAGGTCTTAGCGCACGTTGTGCTCTCTCTCATGGCATACAGCGCCCTGATGATCGCCGCCCTGTACGCGATTCAACTGGCGATGATCCAAAACAAGCTCAAAAAGAAACAACTCATGTTAAGCCCTAGCATTCCACCACTGATGACGGTAGAAAAGCAGCTCTATCATCTTGTTATTATTGGGGTCATTTTACTGAGCTTATCCCTAGCCACAGGCTTTATCTTCCTCGATGACATGTTTGCCGATGGCAAAGGCCATAAGGCGATTTTGTCAATTATCGCTTGGTTCGTGTATATCGCTATGCTGTGGCAGCAGTATTGGGTTGGCTGTAAAATTCGCACCGCAGTCATTTACACTTTAACTGGTGCAACCTTGTTATCCTTAGCTTATTTTGGCGCTCGCATTGTCAAAGAATTAATTCTTAGTTAATAATTTCAAGTCAGCTTAGGTGCTTACTCGCTAAGCTGACTTGACACCCCGTTTATTTCTCGGTATCAACTTAACCCTATCGGCCTAATTGGAGCCTATTTTTGGACGCTATATCGACAAGCGCACTCCTCATTTTCTTATTGGTGCTTATCCTTTTCTCTGCCTATTTTTCAGGTTCTGAAACCGCCATGATGACTCTTAATCGCTATCGATTAAGGCATCTCGCCTCAAATGGTCACAAAGGTGCCATTCGTGCCCTCAAGTTACTTGAACGTCCAGACCGCTTAATTGGCTTGATTTTGATTGGTAACAACCTGGTTAATATTCTTGCTTCAGCCATCGCCACGATTATCGGAATGCGTCTGTGGGGCGATTTAGGGGTCGCGATTGCAACAGGGGTACTGACATTGGTCGTGCTCGTCTTTGGTGAAGTCACACCTAAAACCATTGCCGCACTCAATCCTGAACGTATCGCCTTTCCATCAAGCTATTTACTTATCGCCCTATCGAAAGTATTTTCCTATGTCGTCACTAGCGTCAATTTTATCACCACGGGCATACTGCGCTTAGTGGGGATAAAGTCTATCAACAGCAGCGATGCATTAAGCAAGGAAGAACTTCGCACAGTCGTTCATGAAGCTGGCGCATTGATCCCCCAACGCCACCAAGAAATGTTGTTATCGATCCTAGACTTAGAAAAAGTCACTGTTGAAGATATCATGGTGCCACGCTCGGATATCTATGCAATTAACGTCAATGATGACTTTAAGTATATCAATCGCCAAGTGATCCAAAGCCCACATACTCGCGTGTTGGTTTACCGCGATACCATTGACGATGCTGTCGGCTTTATTCATCTGCGTGATGCGCTGCGCTTGCAATCAAAAGAGCAGTTCAGTAAATCCTCATTGCTGCGCGCCGTCAAAGAGCTCTACTTTATTCCTGAAGGCACACCACTCAATGTGCAATTAGCCAATTTTCAGCACAACAAAGAACGTATTGGCCTCGTCGTAGATGAATACGGTGACATCCAAGGACTGGTAACACTCGAAGATATCCTCGAAGAAATTGTCGGTGACTTCACCACTTCAATGTTACCAACCGCGAGTGAAGAGATTAACCAACAACAGGATGGCAGTTATTTGATTGATGCCAGTATCACCATCCGAGACTTGAACAAAGAGATGAAATGGGATTTTCCAACCGATGGTCCTAAAACCCTCAATGGCCTGATTTTAGAGTATTTGGAGGACATCCCCTCCGAAAACACGAGCCTACGCCTTGCAGGCTACCCGCTAGAAGTCATTGAAGTCGCTGACAATATGGTCAAAACAGTGCGAATTATCCCACAGCATTATCAACCACCCCGCTAACTTTACTACAGATAAAAAAATAGGCCGAATCCAAATGGAATTCAGCCTATTTCCCTCTCCCCCAAGAGATTATTTAACGCTTTGCGTCTTCAGCCGCGCTTCGAGTGCACGGCGTTTCTCAATCGCAATAGGTGTAATTTGGGCATCTAAATCTTTTTCTAGCCCCAGGATAAAATACACTTCGGCCATTAAGAAAAACGGGCCAATTAACAGTTGGTTTAAATCATCAATAAAGGCAGGCTTTGCCTTCTCGTATTGATGGCCAATCAGCTGAAAAACCCAACCGACGATAAATACCGATATAGCCAACCAGAAGGCGTTGGGAGAGGAGGCCACTAACTCTGTTGAATACACGACGGGGGCGATAAACAAGGCCAGACCAATCGCTAACCTTGCATGCAAACGAAAATAATAAACCAGCACGCCAGCCCCTAAAATCACACCTAAACTCACATCGCCAGCACTACCAAATGGAATACGGATTGTCGCTAATAATAGAAAAGCCGACCATATAATTAATGGAATACCAATAAAATGAGTTCGAATATTTCGCGGATTTAAATGCACACTCTTATAGGTTGATAGCTGCTCTACGGCGGATTTCATCTTGGGCTCCTTTTGCTGTGTCCCTGCAAATTAGTTTATAGATAAAACTTTTGACCTAACCTAGCCCAAAAATGCCAAACTGAACAGTAAAAAGTAACAAAAATGTTGCCGAGTGTTTTGAGTAATAAAAAGGGAGCTTAAAGCT
>NZ_AKZL01000128.1:0-9874 GCF_000282755.1 Shewanella sp. POL2 | reverse complement strand
TTTATCTGATACCGCTGTTTATTACGCCTTATCCTAGCTGGCAAATTATCTTAATTTTAGCCGTGCTGGTTCCCTTTATTTACTGCTATTTTGGGACCTATCGCAGTAATTTCCGCAGCGCCCATCGGCCTATTATCGGCATGTTAGTACTTGCTATAGCCATTACCCCTATTAATCCCGGGTCCATCTCACTCTTTACCTTTGCCAGTTTCTTTATTGGTTTCTTTTATTCCTTTAGAGTTAGCTTGTTATGCTGGCTCGGGATACTAGTTACACTGTTCTTGCTCAACTACGTTAGTCAATTCAATAGCTACTATTTTCCAATGTACGGCTCAGCCTTAGTATTAGGGGTTGGTATGCTCGGTAAAGCAGAGCGAAGACGTTACCAGCATAGATTGAAGGAGCGACAAAGCGCCAAAGAGATCAGCACCTTAGCCACTATGGTTGAACGGGAGCGTATCGCCAGAGACTTGCACGATATTATGGGGCACAGTTTGTCATCGATTGCGCTAAAGGCTGAATTGGCCGAAAAACTACTGGCGAAACAAGAATATCAACTTGCAACGACTCAACTACAAGAGCTAGGACAAATTGCGCGGGAAAGCTTGAGCCAAATAAGGCATACCGTCTCAGACTATAAACACAAAGGCTTAGCAAGTTGCATCACCCAGCTATGTCATTCACTCAGGGACAAAGGCATCTACGTTGAGTTAATTGGTGAATTACCAAAACTGCCCGCCAGAACAGAAAGCCAACTTGTGCTGATTTTAACTGAACTCGTGAATAATATTTTGCGCCACAGCAACGCGAGCCAATGCAGCATTCAATTTAGTGAGCAGGCAAATACCCTTAATGTCGAGGTTAAAGATAATGCCTTAGCAAGACCTTTTGTCGAAGGAAATGGGCTCACAGGTATCCGTGAACGTCTCGATAGCCTCGGAGGTCATTTCAGTTATAATCTTGAGCAGGGATATGCCTTTAGCGTTACTTTACCTTTGCAGGGAGCAACAGATTAATGAAGATTCTATTGGCAGAAGATCAAGCCATGGTGCGCGGCGCACTAGCGGCACTGCTAACCCTTGCTGGCGGTTTTACCATTACTCAAGCCAGCGATGGCGACGAAGCGTTAACCCTTCTCAAACAACAGCATTTTGACCTGTTACTGACGGATATTGAAATGCCGGGACGAACTGGTTTGGAACTAGCCGCTTGGCTAAAGGAGCAACATAGCCAAACCAAAGTGGTGGTGATCACAACTTTTGGCCGCGCGGGTTACATTAAACGCGCTATCGAAGCGGGTGTCGGTGGATTTTTACTAAAAGATGCGCCCTCAGAAACCCTCGTCAGTTCAATTCAACAAGTGATGGCAGGTAAACGCGTCATCGATCCTGAGCTGGCAATGATGGCAATTGGCGATGTCGACCCCCTCAATGATAAAGAGCGCCGCGCCCTTCGGTTTGCCAGCGAAGGCAAATCCACCGCCGAAATTGCCGAGATGCTGTTTATTGCCGAAGGCACGGTACGTAACTATTTATCCGAGGCCATTGCCAAACTCAATGCGAGTAACCGAATCGATGCCGCCCGCATCGCCAAGCAAAAAGGTTGGTTATAGCTCTGCTAGTTGTCATAAATGCAGTAAATGCGATCGAATTTTCCTAAGGCTAAATCATCCCTATGGATAATAAAATTCAACTGCATAGAGTGCTCACTATAGACGGCTTTGAACAGCACCAGATAATCTTCGGCATTACCGCCTAACTCTGCCGCAGCGTGGAGTTCGGGGGCTTTATAGCGGCTATCACCATGGCCATTAATGCTAGCGATACCATCGTAATACGGCAGCGGCTGCTCGGGGACGAGCAATGCCTGCAAGTTAGATGACTGCCACTCGGGTAGCGCAGACCATTGTGCTTGAGTGAAAATCTGACCGGGGATTAACCCGTGTTTATTCATTTTGATTAGATCAAAGAAATAGAGCTGATCTTGCCACTCTGGTACCAATTCATCATCCACAACCGCTAGGGCCTCCAGCACCATGGCTTGTTGCGGTTCTGGTAGCGCTTGTAAACGTGCCTTGGCTAACTTTAATAAATGCGGGTTGTCACTATTAATCATGTCAGGGGCTATCATCTTAATGCTGGCAACTCCCTGAAGTTGATAAGCCTCTTCATACTCATAGTTTGCACATACCGCATCGTCGAACTTAAGTTCGGCAATCGCTTTCCCAGAGTTCAGTAGCTGATCTTCAGCGACATAATAAACATGGCCGCGAAGCATTTCCGAGAATCGCCAGCGCTCCAAAAAGAACAACAATCGCCCTTCTCGGGGCAAATAAGATTGAAACGCCTTCAGGTCGCTACAATTGATTTGTGCAATAAATTGCATGGGTACACGGAAGGCCTGCGCCGCCTCGTCCCAGTCCCAATCTTGCGACCACCCATAATGCTCCTCGATATACTCGCGAGTATGGTCGAATTCCTCAGCGTAAGCATCCAGCATCTCCTCCCTTCCGACCAAAGTCACCGGATAATCCATGCCTACAGGTAAATCCGGCAATCCACCCAGTCGGCTGTTACCTAACTGGCTATAGTCTTCGTTTGCACTGGGATAGAGATCGACACTACTGCGAATAAACGCCGAGAGCACGTTGGCAAGATGTGGGTCTTTAAACTGCGCCAGCTTTTGCTCTAGCAGCTGCTGACGAATGGGGGAATTTTCTGCTAATAACATATCCATATTGACCTCACGACTCCAATGTTTGCTTTTTATCATTTCTATCAAATATATGCTATCGATCAGCAGGTCAAATTGCCGATGCTATCACGCTAACGCTAAAGCCTGAGTCAGCAGCTTGCGGCGCAGGCGGGCAGCGATCCTGTGAATTGAAAACCCTTAGGCGAATTACTGCTACACTCAAACTCTGCTCAAAAGATCAACAAAAGGATTTGTTTATGGCGATAGCCTGCGTGCATACCCGAGCCAGTTGTGGGGTTGAAGCACCCGAAGTCACGGTTGAAGTGCATCTCAGTAATGGCCTGCCGGCTTTTAATCTGGTGGGTTTGCCAGAAGCCTCTGTCAAAGAAGCCCGCGAGCGGGTACGCAGCGCCTTGATCAATGCGGGGTTCGAGTTTCCGATGCGGCGAATAACCGTTAATCTCGCGCCTGCGGATTTACCCAAGCAAGGCGGCCGCTACGATTTACCTATCGCCATCGGCATTTTGGCTGCTTCAGAGCAAATCCCCCACACAAGCCTTAAGGATACCGAATTTGTCGGCGAACTTGCCCTCTCAGGGCAAATCCGCCACTGCCAAGGATTGCTACCAGCAATCATTGCGGCTAAACGCCATAATAATCAGTTAATTCTGCCACTCGATAATCGCCACGATGCCGAATTAGTTGGCTATCCTAAGGTCTACTTTGGCTCCCATTTGCAAAGTTTAGCGGCGTTTCTCCATGGACAAGCGCCACTTCCCATGCTGGAGCAGCAGCTTGAGTGGATCGCGGATGAGCCGGCGCAGTCCACGCCTTGCCTTAGCGAGGTGATAGGCCAATACCAAGCTAAACAAGCGCTTGAGATCGCCGCTGCAGGCAACCATAACCTATTAATGCTAGGTCCGCCGGGTACTGGCAAAACCATGCTAGCCAGCCGCATGATGGCGCTATTACCTGCACTCAATTATGAAGAAGCCTTAGAAGTGGCTGCAATTCATTCCGTCGCGGGCATCAATATCAAACCTGAGGACTTTCTTAAGCGACCATTTCGCGCGCCGCACCATACTTGCTCCTCAATTTCCTTAGTCGGAGGTGGCAGTATTCCTAAGCCTGGCGAAATTTCATTAGCCCATCGCGGAGTATTATTTCTGGATGAAGTCGCTGAATTTCCAAGAAAAGTGCTCGACTGTTTGCGTGAACCGATGGAAACAGGTGAAGTGGTGATCTCCCGCGCGGCGGCAAAACTGACCTTTTTAAGCCGCTTTCAATTGATCGCCGCCATGAACCCCAGCCCGAGCGGCGATATCGACGGCCCCAATCGAGCTACACCCGATCAAATCCAGCGCTATCTCGCTAGACTCTCTGGCCCGTTTATAGATAGATTTGATCTCACCATCGAAGTCCCCAAACTCCCCGCAGGTACCCTAACGCAACAGTCGACGCAAGGCGAAACCAGCCATCAAATCGCCAAACGAGTAAAATGCGCCCGCGATATTCAACTCGCCAGAGCGGGCGTGCTTAACAGCGAATTATCAGGTAAACAACTTAAGCAATTTAGTGGTATCAATGAGGCTGACCTAGTTTTTTTAGAACAGAGTGTCGTCAAGTTAGGATTATCCGTGCGCAGCTTTCATCGCATTCAACGGGTTGCCCGCACCATTGCCGACCTTGAGCAGGCCCCCAATACCGAAAGGCGTCACCTCGCCCAAGCCTTAGGATATCGGGCTATGGATAAATTATTGGCCCGTTTATCCCAACAGTATTGAGACTCGAAATATTAACAAATGCCCCGACCAGCCGCCCTAAGATTGAGCCAAACGCCGACACCGAGTAACATAGGCCTCCAATTTTTATCAGGGGGCGCCAATGGGGACGTTGTTTTCACAATTAAAAGGCTGCATAGCTTTCTTAGGCTATGTCGTGAATACGCTGTTTTGGGTTGTACCCATTGTTCTGGGCAGCTTCATTAAACTTATTCCTTTGCCTGTGTTGAGAACGGCGACGAGCTATTTTCTCGACTTTTGCGCCAGCGCTTGGATAAGCGTCAATGGGGTGATTGAACGTGTGCTGCACCCAGTGCAAATTGAGCTGTCGGGCGATAGCCAATTTTCTACCAAAGAATGGTATATGGTGATCGCTAATCATCAGTCTTGGGTGGATATTTTGATCCTGCAGCGTGTATTTAATCGCCGAATCCCGTTTTTGAAATTCTTCCTGAAACAAGAACTGATTTATGTGCCCGTGTTAGGGCTAGCATGGTGGGCATTAGATTTTCCTTTTATGCGCCGCTATAGCACAGCACAACTTAAAAAGAACCCAAAACTCAAGGGCAAAGATATCGAGATCACCCGTAAAGCCTGCGCAAAGTTTAAGACTAAGCCAGTGAGTGTGATGAACTTTGTCGAAGGAACACGCTTTACCAAGGCCAAACATAAAAAACAAAACTCACCGTTCCAACATCTGTTAAAACCTAAAGCGGGCGGCATGGCCTTTGCGCTATCCGCCATGGGAGAACAGATCCACAAGCTAGTCGATGTCACGATTTACTATCCAGATAGCGTTCCAAGCTATTGGGACTACCTGACAGGCAAGCTGCCAAAGGTTAAAGTACACATAACAGTGAAGGATATTTCGCCGGATATGCGTGGCGATTATATGAATGATCGCGAGTTTAAAATTAGCTTCCAAGAACAATTGAATGAACTTTGGCTCGCTAAAGATCAAGTGATCAGCCAATTGGCTGGGCAAGCGGACCAAGAAGTAAGGTAAAACCTCTATGTTGAATTTTCTCCCCGGCCCAGTGCTGTTTATTCTCAGTCTGAGCCTGCTGATCATTAACACCGCCCTTTGGGGAACCTTGGTTTGCCTTGGTGGTTTAGTGAAAATGTTGATGCCAGCTCAAGGCGCACGCAATGCAGTGACCGGACTGATGAATCGTTTTATGTGGGCATGGGCAACCTGCAATGGTGGCATTTTGTATTTGATTGCCAAAATCGAGTGGGATGTTGAAGGACTTGAAGGGCTCAATAAAAACAGCTGGTACTTGCTAATCAGTAACCACCTCAGTGGCTTTGATATCGCCGCGCAGACCTACCTGCTGCGTAACCATATCCCCATGTTGAAATTCTTCCTCAAAAAAGAGCTGATCTATGTCCCCATTATGGGCCTAGGTTGCTGGGCGCTCGACATGCCTTTTATGGACAGAACAAGCCCGGCAAAACTCAAGAAAAATCCGAAACTTAAGGGTAAAGATTTAGCCACCACTCGCCGTGCCTGTGAGAAGTTTAAAAATATGCCCACATCAATTATCAACTACGTTGAGGGCAGCCGCTTTACCGAAGATAAGCGTCAGCGCCAAGATTCGCCTTACCGTCATTTGCTTCGGCCTAAAGCGGGTGGTATTGCCTTTACACTTTCCGCCATGGGTGAGCAATTTACCAACCTACTGGATGTGACGGTAGTGTATCCGGATGCGCCAGACGATGTGTTATTTGGCGTAATGAACGGCAAAGTACGCAAGATTATTGTACGGGTGCGAGCCTTGCCAGTACCGCAGGTCGACGCTACTCGCTACTTTTCAGAATCGGAATATCGGGTCGAGTTTCAGCGTTGGTTAAACCAAGTTTGGGCAGAAAAAGATGATCAAATTGCTGCACTCTTGCAGCAACATCAGCAGCTAACGGATAGTGCCACCAGCACCCACACACAGCTTCACTAATACAGATTAACGAATACAGATTCACTAACGTAAGTGAGTCGATAGCGGGTTAGGCTTACCTAGCCCGCTTATTCGACCTCAAGCTGTGCCAGCCTAATTGCCGCTTCTGCTAATTCCGTTTCATTAAACACACTCATACCTGCCGCTAGCAGAAGTTCGGCCGTCATTCCCCGCCCTGCAATTAAATGCTTACTGAAACTGCCATCATAAATGTGCTGATTACCACAGGAAGGACTACGCGCCTTTAAAATCGCTATCTTAATGCCTTGCTCCTGAGCCAAAACAAGCGCCTTTTGTGCTCCCAACCTAAAAGCCACTGTGACATCTTCACCCTGCGCTGTTAGCACTAGATCGCCGATACGCTCGGCCGCTGGCCTTGGTGTGGGTAATCCGCCCGCGCATTCAGGACAAAACGCCACTATCCGCCCTTCTCGCTGCCATCGCTGCATCCACTCGTCTTGCAGCAGATTATGACCGCCGTCATAACGCACCGCCTGCCCAAGCAAACAACTACTAATGAGGATTTTCTCCATCTTGCCCCCCTAATGCCTAAACCCCAAGAGCCTTAACCCTATGAGTGCCGATCAATACTTCCTCTGCATTGTACTCAATAAGTCGCAATGGGGTAAAAGCTGTGCTTGATCGCACCATCTGATATCACCCAACACCAAATTGTCGACAATTACCAATTGCGCAATAGAGAAGATAAAATTATCAAAATCAAATAAAATACAAAATAACAAATAAATACAACAACTAATAACCAAAACACCAGAAGTATAGACTTACGTCTAAGTAAACATATTGTTGACAATGGGATTTAACGGGACTATTTTTTACACATTGTCGACAATCCAGCAATCAACGAGTGATGCGCAGTATGTTGAAGCAAGAGACCATATTCCCCACAGATGACACCCCAAGTTCAGCGACTCATGCCGCGACGAGCCCAACGAATAAGGTGAAATCCCTCGCCAGCGAAAAATCGTCGACCACCTTAGCCGATCAAATTTTGGTGCAAATACAAACCAGCATCATCAAGGGCGAACTGCCTGCCGGCAGTAAGATCAACGAGCAAGCCCTCGCCGAAAAATACGGCATCAGCCGCGGCCCGACCCGTGAAGCGCTGCAAACCTTAGAAAGACAACGTCTCGTAGTCCGTGCGCCCCATGTGGGTGCCCGTGTCGCTCAACTCACTGTGAGTGAGTTAAACGATTTATATCAATTACGTAGCGTGCTTGAAGGCATGGCCTGTGAACTCGCAGCCAGCCGCATTACCCCCGAACAGCTTGCGAAACTGCAAGACTTACTCGCGGTGCAAGAAACCGCGCTGGCCAATGGCGATACCTATTTCCAAGAGGAAGGTGATGTCGACTTCCACTATCAAATCATTCAAGCCAGCGGCAATAAGCATCTGCAAGAAACCTTAATTGGCGGGCTTTATCATCTGCTGCGGATGTACCGCTATCAGTGCACCAATAAGAACCGCCCAGTAAAAGCCATTGCCGAACACAGACGCATAGTCGAAGCCATCGCCCAGCGTGATGGTGAACTCGCTAGCCTGTTGATGCGTCGCCATATTGAGCAAGGCCGTAAAAATACCGAATTACGCTTGATTGAATTGCAAGCTAACGCCGCCGCGAAAGAAACCTTAGCCAATATCAGCTAAGTCGCAGCCCATAAGCATCGAATACTGATCATTCAGTACTTTTTAATTGGATAAGGACAAGACCATGACCCAAAGCGCAGGATTACGTTTTCGCCAAGCTCTTGCTAACTCAAAACCCTTACAAATCGTTGGCACCACCAATGCGTATTTCGCCTTGATGGCGGAGCAAACCGGTTTCCAAGCCCTGTATCTGTCGGGCGCAGGCGTCGCAAACGCCTCCTACGGTCTACCGGATTTAGGCATGACTTCGATGAATGATGTGCTAATCGATGCCGGTCGTATCACCTCGGCAACTCAACTGCCACTCCTGGTCGATATCGACACCGGTTGGGGCGGCGCCTTCAACATCGCCCGCACCATAAAAGAGTTTGAGAAAATCGGTGTAGCTGCCGTGCACATGGAAGACCAAGTGTCGCAAAAGCGTTGTGGCCACAGACCCAACAAAGCGGTCGTCAGTACCGAGGAAATGGTTGACCGTATCAAGGCCGCCGTCGATGCCCGCACTGATCCTAACTTTGTGATCATGGCGCGTACCGATGCGGTTGCCGTTGAAGGTTTAGAAGCGGGTATCGAACGTGCAAAAGCCTATATCGCCGCGGGTGCCGATATGATTTTCGCCGAAGCCTTAACTGAGCTCGACCAATACCGTCACTTCAAGGCCCAAGTTAACGCACCAATTCTGGCGAACATGACCGAATTTGGCCAAACCCAATTGTTCAACAAAGAAGAACTTGCCGAAGCAGGCGCCGACATGGTGCTTTACCCACTCGGCACTTTCCGCGCCGCTAACCAAGCCGCACTGAAAGTGATGCAAGCGCTGATGAATGATGGTCATCAACGCAATGTCTTAGACACTATGCAGACCCGTACGGATTTGTATAAGTACTTGGGCTACCACGCCTTTGAAGACAAGTTAGATCAATTATTTAGCCAAGATAAGTAAAAGATAAGTACAGACCATGGACGTCAGTAGAAGCTTAGGCTTCGCGTTGTTACTGATACCCAGATGCGAGAGCCGTGACCTCAAATAACGGCTCCTGCATCACCGATATGCTGCAACCCTACATAAGGTCGAAACGAGTATTTCGCCAACATTATGCAGCTTTAACCAAAAAGGTAGACGGCTAATATTGAGCCTGTCTGCAATAACCATAGCGTTAACGGAAGGGAAGAATTATGTCAGACGCAAAAAAATTAAGTGGTGCTGGATTACGTGGCCAGAGCGCGGGTGAGACTGCACTAAGTACTGTAGGTGTATCGGGTAGCGGCCTGACCTACCGCGGTTACGATGTAAAAGATCTGGCCGAAAACGCCACCTTCGAAGAGGTCGCCTACCTGATCCTTTACGGTGAACTGCCCACCACCGTACAACTCGAGGCCTATAAGACCAAACTTAAGGGCATGCGCGGCCTGCCACAGGCATTAAAAGAAGTATTAGAGCGCATTCCTGCCGACGCCCATCCAATGGATGTGATGCGTACCGGTTGTTCTATGTTGGGTAACCTCGAAGCCGAGCACAACTTTAGCGAGCAAAGCCAAATTGCTGACCGTTTACTGGCGGCCTTCCCATCGATCATTTGCTACTGGTATCGCTTTAGCCACGATGGCGTACGCATCGACACCGAAACCACCGATGAGCAAATCGGTGCTCACTTCCTGCACCTGCTGCACGGCAAACCTCCATCGGCGCTGCACGCTAAGGTAATGGACGTTTCGTTAATTCTGTATGCAGAGCATGAGTTTAACGCTTCAACCTTTACCGCCCGTGTGTGTGC
>NZ_AKZL01000127.1:0-9883 GCF_000282755.1 Shewanella sp. POL2 | reverse complement strand
TATCCCCTGTGTGCCTTGATGGACGGTATCGAACAGATTAATGCCATTCCTGGCGTCTTGTCCGCCACTATGGTTTACCACCAGAGTGAACAGCTCGAAGAGGGTGAAGAATGAACATGAATAGACGTGACTTTATTAAAGCCAATGCGGTGATTGCAGCAGCGGGCGCCGCAGGCTTAGCGCTGCCGGCATCAGCCAGCAATTTAATTACTAGCTCAGAGCAAACCAAATTAGAGTGGAACAAAGCGCCTTGCCGTTTCTGTGGTACGGGCTGCTCTGTGATTGTTGCGACACGTGATGGCAAAGTGGTTGCGACCCACGGCGATGCAAACAGCGAAGTGAACCGCGGCCTTAACTGTATTAAAGGTTACTTCCTATCGAAAATTATGTATGGCAGCGATCGTTTGACCACGCCAATGCTCAGAATGACCGATGGCAAGTACGACAAGCATGGTGAATTTACTCCCATTAGCTGGGACAGCGCTTTTGATATCATGGCGCAAAAATGGAAAGAAACCCTCAAGGCCAAAGGCCCTACCGCAGTTGGAATGTTTGGCTCGGGCCAGTGGACCGTCTGGGAAGGCTATGCCGCGGTTAAACTAATGAAGGCGGGCTTTGGCTCTAACAACATTGATCCGAATGCGCGTCACTGTATGGCGTCAGCCGTGGTCGGCTTTATGCGTACCTTCGGTATCGATGAGCCTATGGGCTGTTACGATGATATGGAAGCGGCCGATGCCTTTGTGCTGTGGGGCTCCAACATGGCTGAAATGCACCCGATCCTATGGACTCGAGTGACTGACCGCCGTTTAAGCGCATCCCATGTGAAGGTTGCGGTACTCTCGACGTTTGAGCATCGCTCCTTCGACTTGGCGGATTTACCGATAGTATTTACGCCACAAACCGACTTAGCCATCCTGAACTTTATCGCCAACTACATCATTCAAAACGATAAAGTAAACTGGGACTTTGTGAAGAAGCACGTTAACTTCCGCCAAGGTACCACGGATATCGGCTATGGTTTACGTCCAACCCATCCGCTGGAGCAGAAAGCCAAAAACGTGAAAACGGCAGGGGATTCGACTCCGATTGATTTCGATACCTTTAAGGCCTTTGTCGCCGAATATACGGTGGAGAAGGTCAGCAAGATGTCGGGTGTGCCAGAGGCTAAACTTATCGAGTTAGCTAAACTCTATGCCGATCCCGAGACTAAAGTCACGTCCTTCTGGACCATGGGCTTTAACCAACATACCCGCGGCGTATGGTGTAACAACCTGATTTATAACATCCACTTACTGACAGGTAAGATTTCAACGCCCGGTAACAGCCCGTTCTCGTTAACCGGTCAGCCTTCTGCCTGTGGTACGGCTCGCGAAGTGGGAACCTTCTCCCACCGTTTACCCGCCGACATGGTGGTAACAAACCCTGAGCATAGAAAACACGCCGAAGAAATTTGGAAGATCCCCAGTGGCATTATTCCGCCAAAACCTGGTTATCACGCCGTCGAGCAAAACCGCCGCTTAAAAGATGGCGACTTGAACTGCTATTGGGTGCAAGTGAACAACAATATGCAGGCGGGGCCAAACATCAACGAGGAAGGCTTACCTGGCTATCGCAATCCTGCCAACTTTATTGTGGTGTCCGATGCGTATCCCACAGTCACGACCCAAGCTGCGGACTTAATTCTGCCAACCGCCATGTGGGTTGAGAAAGAGGGCGCCTATGGTAATGCCGAGCGTCGCACTCAATTCTGGCATCAAATGGTGCAGGCGCCGGGCGAATCCCACTCGGATCTGTGGCAGTTGATGGAGTTCTCTAAGCGCTTTACGACCGATGAAGTCTGGTCGAAGGAAGTCTTAGCGGCGAATCCACAATTTAAGGGCAAAACCTTATTTGAAGTGCTGTACAAAAACGGCAACGTCGATAAGTTCCCGCTGGCCGATACCGATCCTAAGTATTTGAACAACGAAGCGAAACACTTTGGCTTCTATGTCCAAAAAGGCCTGTTTGAAGAATACGCCACTTTTGGCCGTGGCCATGGTCACGATTTAGCACCTTTCGATGCCTACCACGAAGCCCATGGTATTCGCTGGCCGGTGGTTAATGGTAAAGAAACCAAATGGCGTTTCCGTGAGGGCAGCGATCCTTATGTTAAACCTGGCTCAGGCTTTGAGTTCTACGGTAAACCCGATGGCCGCGCAGTGATTTACGCCTTGCCTTTCGAGCCGCCCGCAGAGTCGCCAGACACTGAATACGATATGTGGTTATCCACCGGACGGGTGCTCGAGCATTGGCATTCAGGTTCGATGACTCAACGCGTGCCAGAGCTTTATCGTGCCTTCCCCGATGCAGTGTGTTTTATGCACCCAGAAGATGCGAAAAAACGTGGTTTACGCCGTGGTGATGAAGTTCGAGTCGTGTCTCGCCGTGGTGAAATCAAAACCCGTGTCGAAACCCGTGGTCGCAACAAACCACCTGTGGGACTCGTGTTCGTACCTTGGTTTGATGCCAGTCAGCTCATTAATAAAGTCACCTTGGATGCGACAGATCCGCTGTCGAAACAAACCGACTTTAAGAAATGCGCCGTGAAAATCGTCAAGGTATAAGGAGTACAGGATGAAAACATTCAAATTAGCTTCAGCATTTAGTGCGCTTGCCTTTTCAGCCCTGATGATGACCAGTGTGACTGCTGCCAGTATTCCTGAGGATAAGATCGATACCTTACGTCAGGCGCCGATTAACGTTGAGCCAACACCGCCCGCGATGCAAGCGGTGCTGAATAAAGATATCAAAGAGGTGCGTAACTACCCAATGCAGCCACCCGTGATCCCACATAAGATCGATGGCTATCAGCTCGATCTTAAGGTCAATAAATGTATGGCGTGCCATGCAAGACAACGCACTGGAGATTCGCAAGCACCCATGGTGAGCGTGACCCATTATATGGATAGGGATAACAACTTTTTAGCTGAGCTTTCACCAAGGCGTTATTTCTGTACTCAGTGCCATGTGCCGCAACTGGATGCCAAATTACTGGTCGAGAACGACTTTGTGGATATGGATCATCTGATTAAAGCGAACTCTGAGCAGAAAAAACACTAGGAGTCAGCATGTTAGATAAACTTAAAAAGATCTGGCAAGTTCTCAATCGTCCGAGTGTGCACTACAGTTTAGGGTTTTTAACCTTAGGTGGCTTTGTGGCAGGGGTGATCTTTTGGGGGGGCTTTAACACTGCGCTTGAAGCCACGAACAGAGAAGCCTTTTGTATTGGTTGTCATGAAATGGAAAATAACGTCTACCAAGAGTTACAGTCGACTATCCATTTCACTAACCGTAGTGGGGTGCGTGCAACTTGCCCTGACTGCCATGTGCCACACAACTGGACCGATAAAATTGCCCGTAAGATGCAGGCATCGAAAGAAGTGTGGGGTAAAGTGTTTGGTACCATCAATACCCGCGAAAAGTTTGAGAGTAAACGTCGCGAGCTGGCTGAACATGAATGGGCAAGGTTAAAGGCAAATGACTCGCTCGAGTGTCGAAATTGCCATAACTTTACCTATATGGACTTTACCAGGCAGTCACCACGCGCCGCGCAGATGCACTCCACATCGCTGGCCAGTGGTGAGAAGACCTGTATTGATTGCCACAAAGGTATTGCCCATCATCTTCCTGATATGGCGGGCGTTGAAGGTTTTTAATCGCGTGTAATATTTCATCTCCAGTCAAAGGCCAAGTGCTCTCCACACTTGGCCTTTTATTTTTAGATTGCAATCTATGATTTATCTATCTGAAAAATATATACTATTCAGCATTAAAGATAACGACAATGAGTTGTGATGAACAATACCAAATGGCGTGAATGCATTAGTCTCTTAGCGTCACACTGTGTTTACCTACAATTACGGCTGGTAGGTGAGGCTGATTTTCCATTGGATTATGAAGTATCAAATGAAGTGATATCTCAAATACAGGCAAAAGACTGCGTATTTGTAAGACGGGTGATTGACTATAAGTCCATCGCGGCTATACGGATTGTTAAAATACATTTACCGCCTTCAGCTAAACAGATGGATATGATGACCAAACTCAAACAAGAATTATCACGCTTAGGCCAATTACCTATTATCGAAAATACTGAATTTATCACTATTAACGGATATTAGGTCGATTAGCTGTCTGAGGTGCAGCTATTTTTGCTTAGGTTAATGCTGCGAATGTGACCACTGGCAGTATCAGCAAACTACCAGCGGTATGATTAACGAAGAAAAGGGGATTAGCTAAGGTATGGATCTTAAATGGACTGCTAATTAACACTGGATTAATTGTTAAAGTTGCACCGTAAAAATAGGATCTTTGCCCGCAGTGACACTCCCCTGAGCTTTGTCTAAATACTTCACATCTTCCATATTGGCAAGCACCACGGGCGTGAGTAAGCTGTCTACTTGGTCTTTAAGATACTCGATATCAAATGACAAAATCGGATCGCCTACTTTGACCTCTTGACCTTCTTCGGCTAAACGACTAAAACCACGCCCTCTTAGCTCGACAGTACCAACACCAAAGTGAACAAATAGTTCTAATCCTTGAGGTGATTCAATACTAAAGGCATGATTAGTTTCGAATATTTTACCGATAGTACCATCAATCGGCGCAACAATCGTGTCGCCCTTAGGCGCGATAGCAATGCCATCACCGACAATCTTTTCTGCAAAAACGACATCGGGGACTTTTTCAATTGCGACGATTTCTCCATTTACGGGGGCGTAAACCATAATGCCACCTGCAAGTTGTGGCTGTCCTGATACCAATCGCCTTATGCGGCTTAAAAATCCCATAATGTGGTGCCCCTTTGCTTGTTTTTGTTGTTCTGTGTTGGTCTGTAAAGCAGCATAACCAATTAAATGTACTATTTACAGTTTGTTATACACTGTTGCAGATCTGAAATTCTATTTTGCTGCATCGCAGTGTGCGCTAACGCAGAAAATTTCGCCAGTTCACCTTGGCAAATGGCTGCTTTCACTTCTAGTAATGAGCTTAAGTTAACGCTGAGTTCATCCAGCCCCATTCCCACGAGTAGCGGAGCGATGTGTGGCGAGCTGGCTAATTCACCACAGAGTGATACTGTGACCTCGGCTGCTTTGGCTTGAATGATTGTCATGTTTATCAAGCTTAAAATCGCAGGTGAAAGGGAAGGGTAATCCCGTGTCAGTTGTGGGTTGGTGCGGTCTGCTGCCATGGCATATTGTGTTAAATCATTGGTGCCTATGCTAACAAAATCCAGCCTTGGTAGCATAGAGGCTAAATTCAACACCGCTGCGGGCGTTTCTACCACTATGCCATAACTCAGTTCACCATAGCCTTTTTCTTCGTCTTCGAGGGCATCCTGGCATTCGGCGATAAGCGTAAATATCTCATCTAACTCTTCGACTTGATTGACCATAGGAAACATTAAGCGAATCGGACCGTGATTTGCTGCCCGTAAAATGGCACGAAGTTGGGTCTTAAATAATTCTGGGTGCGCTAAGGTGTATCTCACCCCACGTTGTCCTAAGGCGGGATTATCTTCTATGTCTTGGCATAAACACGGGAGTTCTTTATCGGCGCCAATATCTAAGGTTCTGATCGTAAAAGTTTTACCACCTAGAGCATGCAGAGCCTCGCAGTAAAGATTGTACTGGGCTTTTTCATCCGGCAGGGTGCTGGTATGCATTAACATAAATTCAGTGCGGAATAAGCCTATTCCATCGGCCCCTTCATCTTTGACATGGGTGATCTCATTCAAATTGCCGACGTTTGCCAGCAGGCGAACCTGATGTCCGTCCTGTGTTTGAGCCGGAACATCGCGATAAGCTTGAAGTGCCTGACGTCTTGCTTGTTCATGGTGCAGGGTCACGGTTAAACGAGCTTGTTGCTCAGGCTCCGGATTGACATAAAGCGCTCCACTTATTGCATCGAGCACTAATGGGATGCCATTAGGGATGAGCTCTGCATCGAACTGACAACTTAAAATAGCGGGTATACCTGCTGCACGGGCCAAAATAGCGGTATGACTGGTGAGTCCACCGGTTTTAAGCACAATACCGCTGATGTGCTCTTTAGGGAGCAAGGCAAATTCTGCTGGGGTGAGATCCTGTGCTAGCAGTATCGTAGGTTCACTCAGGTGAGTTAAACCTTGGTCCAAACGGCCATTAATCGCGGTGACTATGCGCTGTCCAAGGCATCGAACGTCTTGGGCTCGATTGGCTAAATAGGGATCGTCTAGGGACTCGAGTTCATTCGCTTGATGGGCAAATATTCGCTCAACAGCGACACTGGCGGAAAGTTGTAAGGTGCGAATGGCTTCTTTGACTTGTTCTATCAGTTCTTCATCATCAAGGAGTAATAAATCGGCTTCAATCAGTTGGTAGTTTTCGCTGTCAGGATCGAGCTTAGTTTGGCTTAGACTGAGCTGTTGTTTCAGTGTTTGTAACGCCTTAAGAAACTTACTTTGTTGCTGCGGGATCCTAGAGAGCGGAATTGGGCGATAGTCGAGGTGGTTTTCGCAATGATTAAGGTGTAAAGCCTTACCGAAGGCTATACCCGATGACACAATAATCCCCGTTATCGACATAGTCATTCCTAATGATGTTGGGCGGTTCGCTAACTTAAGGTGATTAACAAGGCCGAGACTTTTTCGACGGCTTCCTGCGCCTGCTCTCCCTCGGCGAAAACCCTGACAGTGACACCATGGTATAAACCTAATGTTTGTAGTTTAAATAAGCTCTTAGCACTGGCTTGCTTGCCGTTACATTCAACCAAAACGTCACAATCGAAGGTCTTTGCTTCTTTCACCAATAGTGCCGCAGGGCGGGTATGAATACCATGTTTTGCGGTGATAGTGACAGATTTTTCGTACATAGTGGCTTAACTCTTTATGAATATTATGGCGCTTCGTTCGACTCTATAATCTTATAACCGGCCTTCTTTAAGGCTGCAATGGCGCCTTGGAGGCAATTTTTCTTCACGAGAATATAGTCAGTATCAAAGGTTGAAAGGGCGAAAATACTGATTTGCACATCGGCTAAGGTGCTGGCAATTTTCGATAAAATACCCGTTAATGAAAATCCTAGAGGGCCTAACACTTCTAGACAGCTCCAGTTAGTTTCTTGCTCTAAGCTATCAAGCGCAAGCTCACTAGGCACAACCAAGGTCAAACCTTCTTCTGTTTTGCAGATAAAATACACTTCTTCAGCAAAGACTTCGGTAGGAATTTGCGCCTTAGGGCTAAAACTGTGAATGGTATATTGCCGGGTATGTACGGCTAAGGTCATACGCATAGGCGGTTCTCCTTTGGCGAGGTGAATGCAAGTTAGGAGTTTACCTTATAACATGGATTCCTGTTTAAAGGACATTGTTCTCAAGTGCATCCTCAATCAGCCCGCATTTCGTATGTTCGGGTTGATTGTGTCGTTTCATTAGCTAATTTTAAAGGAAGAGAGGACGTTTTAATACGTCCTCTTGTTTGCTATTGAAAACATTCGCTAGGTTAGATTTTAAATTGTCCTAAGGTATGGGACATATCCTGGCTAATATCCTGTAATGATTGAGCTGCTCGGCTATTACTGTCATTGGCTTTTACAGACACTTCGGTTAGCTCTGAAATATTACAGATATTACGGTTAATTTCCTCTGTCACGAGGGATTGCTCTTCTGTCGCACTCGCTAACTGAGTGTTCATATCGCTGATGTGGGCAATTAGCCCCAGAATTGCGGCCATGGCTTGCCCAGCCTCTTGAGCCTTAGCTTGCAATTCTTCTGATTGATGTTGGGTTTGGCTATTGCTTTGCATCACTGAGCCCACACCGGTTTGAATTTCTGAGATAATTTTTTGGATCTCATTGGTCGAGTCTTGGGTGCGATTGGCTAAGGCTCTTACTTCATCTGCGACAACGGCAAATCCTCGGCCATGACTACCCGCACGAGCAGCTTCAATGGCGGCATTAAGTGCCAACAAATTGGTTTGTTCAGCAATGCCCCGAATCACATCCAAAATACTGCCAATTTGACCAGAGGCTTGTCCCAATTTTTGAGTGATTGCTTCTGATGCTTTCAGCTCTTGGACCAACTTCTCGGTATCGCGCACCGTATTGTCAATCACAGCTTTACTTTGCTGTGCCTGATTTTTCACACTGGTGGCGGCATCGGCGGCCTGCTGGGTATTGCTCGCCATCTCATGGGTCGTAGACAGCATTTGATTAACTGCCGTTGCTACGCTACCGGTTTCACGGTGGATATGTTCCGCACTTTGGTTCGACTCCTCAACGGCAAGCATTAACTGTTTAGCATCGTTGTCGAGCGATTTTCCCAGGGGTTGCAAATGTCCCACCATATCGCCAATTTTTTGGGCGAAAAGGTTAAAGGCTTGGGCGAGATGAGCAACTTCATCTTTGCCTTGAGTGCTTAAACGCTGGCTTAAGTCGCCTTCGCCTTGAGCGATATCTTCAAGGGCTTCAATAGCATCATTCAATGGTGAGGTAATCGAATGATTAAGAACAAGGAAAAATGCAAAAATAGGTACAGAAATCAAAAACATGATAATCAGATAGTCGATCATCACATTATACAGACTCTCTTTGACGTCACTGAGATAAGCCCCTGTGATCACAGTCCAGCCCCATTGTGGGTAGTAGCGGGCTTCGGCCAATTTGTCCTCAACAATTTTTGAAACAGGATTAGCAATCGGATATTCCAGCATGGCTTTGTCATGTTGCCGAGCTTGAGACAGCATCGTAGTCAGCGGATTAGTGCCATCGGGGAGTGTGAAATTTTGTGCAGAGGTACCGATTAGGCTGGCATTTTCACCATGGGCTAGGATTTGGTTGTTGTCATCAATCAGAATAAAGTAACCAACCCCCGCATAACGGGTTTGGTTAATGAGGTTCGCAGCAGCTTTTTGAGCCTCTTGCTCGCTCATTTTTCCGTTAACAGCATCTTGGCGATAAACGTCTATCACACTGAGGATACTGCCAAGTTGACCATCGATTTGTAACCATTTTTGTTCGATCAAATTACTGTATTGTTCTTTAATCGAAAAACTTGCAAAACAAACAGTTCCAATGGCCGCCATCACTAACATCATCATTAGACGTTTTAAAATGGTGAATTGGCGCAAAAAAGTGATCATCTGGAGTCCTCGGGCGCAAAAATAATGTTCAACAATATACCTGCGAATGTTTTTTAATAGAATATTAGCGGGTTAAATTTCATATAAACTGGTAAACAATATGGGGTTTCTTTGATCTTAAGCAGGATCTTTGCAGGCCTTCTCCTGAGTGATGATTTTATGGCTTATTTTGAGGATATTTCATCAGTCTAATCGCATGTGATGAAGTATTTATTAAATTCAACAACTTACCATTTATTAACAAATTCACTCATGATAACTATATCTAATTAGTTGTTTTAATTTTGATTTTTTACCGTTTTACGCGCAAGATTAATCAACTGTTATGTTTGAGAATCAATTATGACTACAAATACGATTGTGACTTCTGACGATATATTGTTGAAGTTATGCCACTCTGTTGCCCATGTATTATCGAGTACCAGCGCAAGCCATGTGAGCCATGCTGGTATGGTACAAAGCATTACCCGTACCCGCTTAAAACCCGACTTAGGATGTTTTTCGATTTTTGATGGGGGATTTTCAGGGCTTGTTGTTATTAACTTTTCCGCTGCTGCGGCTATCGAAATCTACCGTCGCTATATGCTCAATATGGGCATGCCTGAAGAGGAATTAGCCTTTTCCCATACTTCTGATGAAGTGGGTAATGTGATGGGGGAGTTAATGAACCAAATCTTAGGTGACTTTATTAATAAAGTCTCTAAGGAATTACAAACTTCC
>NZ_AKZL01000126.1:0-9912 GCF_000282755.1 Shewanella sp. POL2 | reverse complement strand
GGCTGGCTCATGGTGATATTCATCTGGCATATCGCCGATGTCTTCTTCATCAACATAAGGCGGATTAGAAACAATCAAATCGTATTGTGGACCTTCAGGAATGGCTGAAAACAGATCCGATTGCATCGGGAAAACTCTGTCCATCACCCCTAAGGTTTCAACGTTGATTTGCGCCACATCGAGGGCATCTTCGCTGATATCGAGCGCATCGACCTCTGCTTCATCAAATTCGTAGGCACAGGCAATCGCAATACAGCCACTGCCGGTACATAAATCTAAAATACGATTAACGGGTTTGCCATATAACCAAGGACCAAAGCGATTGGCAATCATCTCGGCGATAGGTGAACGAGGTACCAATACGCGCTCATCCACATAGAATTCAAGCCCTGCAAAGCGCGCTTTATTGGTTAAATAAGGCACAGGCAAACGCTCACGTACGCGGCGAATGATCAGCTCAACGATTTTGTGTTTTTCACTGCTGGTTAAGTTACTTAAAATCACTTGTTGACCGATTTCTTCGGGCAAGTGCAGCGCATGAAACACTAATGCGATGGCCTCATCCCACGCGTTATCCGTCCCGTGGCCATAGTACACATTGGCATCATTAAAGCGGCTCACCGCCCAACGCAACATGTCACCTATGGTGCGTAACTCTGTCACAGCTTCATCTACAAAGATCTTATCCAAAACGCTCTCCCGCTTGTGTGTTCGTAAACATTGTAACTGAACTCTGTTCAGAAACCATAGGATTCAATAGAATACCCGCCATGAATAAAGACGATGATAAAGAAGGCATGGCGATGTTTTCGGCGCTGATCGAGGGGATAAAACCTATCGACCAAGATAAGCGGCATTTTCGCACGCCCCTAAAAACCAAACAGGAAATAGAACTGAAAGAGCAGCAACTGCATGCTGACAGTTATTTCTCAGATACTTATCAACCTCTGCTGCCCGTTCAGGGGCCAATGCGTTGGCTCGACGAGGGTGTCGACAGTCTCGAGCTTAAACGCTTAAGACGAGGTGATTACCAACCGGATTTATTGCTGGACTTACACGGTTACCGCCAATCCGAGGCTAAACTCGAACTCGCGGCGCTGATCCAAGCCTGCGTAAAACAGCAAAGCCAATGTTGTTGTGTGATGCACGGTTACGGCACTGGCATACTAAAACAGCAGGTGCCTATGTGGTTGGTGCAACATCCTATGGTAAAAGCCTTTCATCAGGCCCCCAAAGAATGGGGTGGCGATGCGGCGCTGCTAGTACTTATCGATATTGGCGACCAGCCGCATCGACGTTAATGGACGAATTAATCCTCTAAAAACAAAGGGCCCACTGATGTGAGCCCTTTGTTTTATCGAAGAAATTAACTAATGCTGTGGGGCGCATGCTGCCAAACAATGCAGGCCTGCTCGGCATGTTTATCTATCAGAGTAATTCCTGAGGTGGCAAATAAGGGCGGCTCAACACCTGCGACTAACTCACTAACCAAATAGCCTAAGAGCGGCATATGGGAAATCACCAGCACTTTATCGGCCTTATACAACTCGGCATAGGCAACAATTAAGGCGGCCACATTGGCGGGATCGCCTGAAGGCACTAAATCATCCACGACCAGCCATTTGCGTGGTTCGGGGAAATGCTGACTCAATTCTTGCCACGTTTGCTGCGCACGTAAATAAGGGCTGACCAAAACAAGATCAAAATCGCTAACACTTCGGGCTAACCAGTTACTCATTAAGACAGTATGGTGTCTTCCTAAATCGGTAAGCGTTCTGTCCCTATCCGACTGAGCATTAAATCCAGCGTCACCATGTCGCATCAAAAATAGCTGCATACTTCTCTCGCTACCCACACTTGTTTTTGTTTTATCCCAATTGTAGCCCTAAAATGGATTTCAACAAACCTTGTAAGGGTTAATCTTTAGTCGATAAACACAAGAGATATTTGCCAAAAACCATTAAGACTATCAATATATAACAAGCCATCGTTACCGGAGTGTCTCTTTGCAAGCCTCTCAGTCTATTTACAAAAGTCCAAACGATCATCGTCAGTACCGTTATCTCGTGTTAGATAATGCCCTGCGGGTATTATTGGTCGAAGATTTGGACGCCAGCCAAGCCGCCGCTTCCATGGCGGTGGCCGTAGGACATTTTGATGATCCTGTGGATAGACCCGGTATGGCGCATTTTTTAGAGCATATGCTCTTTTTAGGCACGGAAAAATTCCCCGACTCCGGCGAGTATCATGCCTTTATCAATCAGCATGGCGGCAGTAACAATGCTTGGACCGGCACAGAGCACACCAATTTCTTTTTTACGATCAACGCCGACGTATTTGCCGACTCCCTAGACAGATTTAGCCAATTCTTTATCGCCCCCAAATTTGACCTCGACCTAGTCGATAGGGAGCGCCAAGCGATTGAATCTGAATTTAGTTTAAAGCTGAAGGACGATATCCGCCGCACCTATCAAGTGCTTAAAGAAACCGTCAATCAACAGCATCCGTTTTCAAAGTTTTCCGTGGGCAATTTAGTCACGCTAGGCGGAGAACAGGCGCAGGTCAGAAGCGAGCTATTAGCATTTTATCAAAGCCATTACAGCGCCAATTTAATGACGCTCTGTTTAGTCGCACCTATGCCGTTAGATGAGCTTCAGGCGCTTGCAGTGCAATATTTCAGTACAATCAGAAACTTAAACTTAGTCAAACAGTATCCCGATGTACCGCTGTTTTCTGAAAACGAACTGCTTAAGCAAATCAATATTGTCCCCTTAAAGGAACAAAAGCGTTTAAGTATCAGTTTTAACTTTCCTGGCATCGATCACTACTACAAACGCAAGCCGCTCACCTATATTAGCCATATCCTCGGCAATGAGAGTAAAGGCAGCCTGCTGTCGTATCTTAAAGAACAAGGTTTAGTGAATAACCTCTCCGCAGGCGGCGGAGTCAATGGCTATAACTTCAAGGACTACAGTATAGGCCTACAACTGACCGACAAAGGCGTGGCCAATATTGATGATATTGTGTGCAGCTGCTTTGAATACATCGAGCTGATAAAAAACCAAGGCCTTGAGGATTGGCGCTATTTAGAACGTGCGAATCTGCTCAAAATGGCGTTTCGCTATCAGGAGCAAGTGAAATCCCTCGATTTAGCCAGCCACTTAAGCATCAATATGCATCACTACGAAGTGGAAGACTTAGTCTTTGGCGACTATCGCATGGATGGCTTAGATATTGATGAAACCCTTGAGCTATTGCGCTTAATGACACCGCAAAATATGCGCTTGCAACTCATAGCACAGTCCTTTAAGACCGACCGCAAAGCCAATTGGTACCATACGCCGTATCAAGTCTTACCGATAAAGCCCGAATCCCTTGCCCGTTGGCAAGTCACACACATTCGTCCAGAACTTCAGTTACCCACAGCGAATCCCTTCATTGTGGCTGATTCTATTGCTCGTCCCGATAAAAGCGAAGTCGCAGTCCCTGTTATCGTTGCGGAATCCACGGGATATCGTATTTGGCATAAAAAAGATGATGAATTTAATGTCCCTAAAGGGCATATGTATTTATCACTCGACTCTGAGCAAGCAAGTAAAACCCCCAAACATGCCGCTCTCACCCGCTTGTATGTCGAGATGTTACTCGATTATCTAACCGAGCCTACTTATCAAGCTGAAGTCGCAGGATTAAGCTACAACATCTATCCACACCAAGGGGGCATAACGCTACATTTATCCGGTTTTACCGGTAATCAAGAGACACTGTTAGCTTTGCTTATCCATAAAGCAAGAGAACGTAATTTTACCGAAGAACGGTTTGCCTTAATCAAGTCTCAGCTGTTACGTAGTTGGCAAAATTTGGCTCAAGCTAAGCCGATTTCACAACTGTTTACCAGCCTGACAGCAACATTACAGAAGCGCAGTTACGAACCAGCCAGAATGGCCCAAGCACTTGAAAATATAACCTTAAATGATCTACATAACCATGTAAGGGCATTTTACGAAAAAATTTATCTAGAAGGATTAATTTACGGCGATTGGTTAGTCTCAGAGGCGCAGGCACTCGGCAAACGTCTGGAGCATATCTTGTCCCTCGTCTCTAGCCCTAGCGCAGAATCCACCCGTGAATTAATTAATTTAACCGGACAAGGCACCCTTTTAAGAGAACTGGCGATAGATCATCAAGACAGCGCCATTATCGTCTATTACCAATCAGCAAGGGCAACGCCAGAAAAAATGGCACTGTTTAGCTTACTAAATCACGCGATGTCCTCAACCTTCTTCCATGAACTGCGTACTGAAAAACAATTAGGCTACATGGTTGGCACAGGTTACCTTCCGCTGAATCGCCATCCTGGACTCATTTTCTATATTCAATCACCCACAACAGGTCCACTGCATTTACTGGAAGCAATCGACGAGTTTATCGCGGACTTTAACTATGCAGTTATGCAAATAACGAATGAAGAATGGGAAAGCACAAAACAAGGACTCATCAACCAGGTAATGGAACATGATGCCAATCTTAAAACTCGTGGCCAACGTTATTGGGTGAGTGTAGGTAATCGAGATTATCAGTTCAATCAACGGGAACTGGTTGTGGCTGAAATCAGCAAGCTCACCCGCCCCGATTTAATCAAGTTTATGATGCAAAAAATGCGCACGAAGCATAGTGATCGCTTAGTGCTTTTTAGTACCGGTTCTGAGCATGTATCTCAATCAGCCCTCAAATCTGACAATATGATTACCGATCTAAAACTGTTCAAACAAAACGCTGAAAAGTTCAATTTTTAACCTAAAAAAAGCTGCTAGATCATTAATCCAGCATTTACTGTAAACAAACAAAACCGCTGCATTCATGCATTTGTGCAGTAGTATCTCTGGTCTTTGTTGTAAAAATTAATGTAAAACATGGTCAATCCATCCCTAAGATCAAATGCTGCACACTATCTAACGCCATCTGTCTGCAATTTAAAGGAATTTTTACATTATCACTTTTGACAAAAGCTTCTATTTCTGGAAAAGTGATGTAACACAATTGTTTCATGGCATCCTCGGACAATACTAAGAACAACACTATGCCGAAAATACTCTTAAAGTATCTATTTATTATCAATGTTTTTTTGTTTTGTATGCCCGCTATTAGCCAAGAATTGGTTCATACTTCTTCGTCAATTCCGACCAATCTAAACACAAAATCCTTTAGCGTTGCAGAAGGCTTATCCCAGAGCACTGTCACAGCAATATCTGAAGACCAAGATGGCTATGTTTGGATTGGCACTTTAAATGGTTTGAATCGATTTGATGGCAAAGAATTTAAAAAATATTATTCAAATGATAGTTCAGGATTAAGCAGTTCTTTTATTCAAAGTATCATTTTTGATGGTAAAAGACTACTCATTGGAACAGATAATGGACTTAATATTTATAATGAAGATACTGATAAATTTGAAAAAGTAAAAAACTTAAACATTCCTGTTTGGTCACTTACCCAAGTAAAAAACATCATTATCATTGGTACTGACAAAGAAATAATTGAAATAGATAAAAATACTCTTAGTATAACTAATAGAATCTCAAACAATGAATTTGACAGTATAAAGAAGATTATCAAAATAAATAATGGTTATTTACTAAAAAATCATAATGGTACAACACTTTTATCATCTAACAACGAAATAACAAAATTATCTAGCAATGTTATTGACATCGCAAACATCAACAAAACACCTTACATCTTTACAAAAAATGAAATATACAAATATAATGAAATCAGCAAAACACTTGAAAAAATAACAAACATCCATATTGACAACATAGCAATAAACAACGAAAAAATTACCTATTTACAAAAAAACAATATATACCATCTAGATCTATCCTCTCTCACGTCAGATTTAATAGGTATTCTTTCACAAACATTATTACAACCACCTCACTTACTATATCAAGGAGAAAACTACCTTTTCCTAGCAAGTGTTAATCAAGGAATTCAGTTCATTGGAATAAAAGAAAACACTATTTCACATATTGATAGCATCAATGAAAGTGTATGGAATATTTCATATGATAATGAACGTTATTTAGCTATAGCAACGAATACAAATACTATTAGTATAATAGACACTTTAAGTAAAAAAACAACTACAATAAGAACAAACACAGAAAATATTACCAGCGTTTCAATTAGTGATAATGAAATTTATTTTGGCGGTAAAAACGGTTTATTTTATATCGAACTAAAAGATAAAGTACCAGTTAAATTATCAGATGACGAAATTGTCTCCATTTCCAATATTAAAAACAACAAGATAGCATATGGAACAAATAACTTTGAACTAAAAGAGTTGGATATAAAAAGCAAAAAAACAATCAATACACTTCGTCTTTCTCAAAAAATGCCTATTTTTGAGATAAAGTCTATAGCTAGCGACCATCACATATTAGCAACACAAGCCGGTTTGATAGATATAAAAAATGGACAAGAAAAGTTAATTTTTCCAAATGAAATTGTTTACAGCATCGCGAATAAAAACAATATCACTTATTTTGGAACAAAATCTGCAATCTATACTTATAACCATCAAACTGAAGATATTTCTTTAAGCATAGAGACTAAAAATCCTGTTTACTCAATATCGGTAAATGCTTCGAATGATATTGCAGCATCGTCAATAAAAGAGATTATTATAAAAACTGACAATAGTGTTTACTTCCTTGACACAGATTTTGGAGCTCAAGATGAGTACAATACACAAAGCGCTGTTGCGATAGGCGATTTCTTCTACTTTGGTGGAATAAGTGGGTTAAGCCAAGTTAATATCGATGTAATAGAAAAAAATCTACGTAATGACGATATTGAAACGGTCATAAGCGAACTTTATGTTTTTAATGAGGTTCAAAAAGTTGGCAATGGCCGTTTAACCAAAGCAATAGCAAAATCACAAGAAATTGAATTAAAGTATTCTGATTATCCATTTACATTAAAGTTTAACTCTCCTCGTTCTGCCAGTACAAACATTGACTATTACTATCAATTAGATGAATTATCTAATGACTGGATTGCAGACAAAGGAAACAACTCCGCAACCTATACTAACCTTTCCCCAGGAAAATATATTTTTAATGTCTACGGCATAAGTCCTATTACAAAAACACCAGGAAAGATAAAAAGCATCAACATACTAATAACACCCCCGTGGTGGTTATCAATACAGGCAAAATCTGTTTATGCTATTCTTTTTATTTTTATTATATGGGGTGTAACAAAATCTATATTGCGCAAACGAGAAGTCCAGCGACAAATAGCTTTAAGTGAGGAGCGCCTAAAGCTTTCTCTCTGGGGAAGTGGCGATGAAATGTGGGACTGGGATATAGAAACGGGTAATATTTTCCGCTCGAATATTTGGGGTGCATTAGAGTTCCCAAGGGATGGCCACCGTTCTGGTAATACTGATGAAGAAAGCAACATTCATCCCATGGATCAGGAGCGCGTCAGAGAAGCGCTGAATAAACATTTCTATGGTGAGACAGATCACTTTGAAGCGGCATATAGAGTTAAGGGCAAAGATGATAGCTGGATCTGGATTTTAGATAGGGCCAAAATTGTAGAAAGAGATGATAAAGATAATGCCCTTCGAATGACTGGCACTATTAAAAATATCAGTCAATTTAAACAAAAAGAAGAACAATTAAAACTATTCGAAAAAGCCATCGAAAATATTTCAGAAGGCATGTTTATTCTCGACAGCGAGTATCGTTTTGTCGAGGTCAACGAAGCATGTTGTAGAATTTCACAGCGAAATCGAACTGATTTTATTGGTAACTTGCTTACCTTTGAGTTATATCCAGAGTCCTTCTCAAATCAGATCCGCAGTATGCTGAAGCAGCAAGGTCGATGGGCGAGTGAAGTCGAAGCTAGTCGTGGTGATAAAAGCCATTTCCATATGGAGCTCACCATCGATGCTATTTATGACGAATTAGGTGAACTATCACACTATGTAGGTGTTTTCTCTGACATATCAAGACGTAAGCAGCAGGAAGAAGAGCTTCGAAAACTCACCAACAATGACCTATTAACGGGTCTACCCAATCGCTCAAACTTGCAAGTCACATTAGGAAACTTGGTTAATAAAGAAATTACCCATGCCTTAATGGTACTCGATTTAGATAATTTTAAGCGTATCAATGATTCATTAGGCCACCAAGTTGGCGATCAATTACTTAGACTGGTATCTGTCAGAATAAAATCCTCCGTACCGAAAAACACGAGCATCTATCGTTTAGGTGGAGATGAGTTTGCCATTGTGCTCGATAAAACCTCTGATATAAGTGCCTGCGCGGCAATTGCGGGACGAATCATTGAAGCTTTTAAAGCGGTATATGAAATAGGCAATGAGCAACTTGTTTTGGGTGCAAGTATCGGGATTGTACTTTATCCAGAGGATGAACAAAGTGAACAAGCGCTACTGAGAAAGGCGGATATTGCCATGTACCATGCCAAATCAGCTGGCGGTAATTGTTACCAATTCTACTCTGAATCCCTTAACCAACATGCGATTAAGCAGTTAGAAATTGAAAATCTTATCAGAGAAGGTTTAAAAGATGATTTATTTGAGGTGTATTACCAGCCTAAAGTTGATCTAAAGCATGGTCATGTTACCGGAATGGAAGCCTTAGTGAGATTAAATCATCCAATCTTAGGACTTATTCCACCGAATGATTTTATTCCTCTTGCAGAAGAAAATGGCCTCATTATCGAAATTGGTGAAATTGTACTCAGAAAAGCCTGTTTTGCAGCCCAAAAATGGCGTGAACTGGGCCTGTTTAAAGGGAGAGTCGCCGTCAATTTATCGTCACGTCAGTTTGCACTGCCCGATCTGCAACAACGAATTGAATCTATTTTACGATTAACACAATTGCCAGCAGCACATCTTGAACTCGAAATCACCGAAGGGACGGTGATTAAACAACCGGAAATGGCCATTATCGTTATGCAGCAATTGACGAAAATGGGTGTCAATCTAGCATTAGACGACTTTGGTACGGGTTATTCGTCACTTTCTTACTTAAAACGATTCCCTATCCATACGCTAAAAATCGATAAAGCCTTTGTCGATGATATTGATAAGTCAGATCGTGATTTGAAGATGGTCGATTCTATTATCACCATTGCTCATAATATGGGACTATCCGTGGTTGGAGAAGGTGTTGAACAAGCAGCACAGCTAAATATCCTGCGCGCCCTAAACTGTGAAGAAATACAAGGTTATATCTTTAGCAAAGCGATTAATGAGACCGAGTTTACTCAATTGCTGCAAGATGACCGGAGTAAATTCATGCCCCACCACAACATTATTTGATCATCTAATTATCTCTCTGTCAGTAGTTTGAAACATTGGCACAACATCTGCAAATAGATGTCCAGTGTCAAAAAATAAAATATTATCAACTACCCTGAGAGATAAAACGATGAAAGGAATTCTAACTGCAGCATTGCTATCTACTATTGGCTTGGTTGCAAATGCTAATGCACTGGAAGGTGCTCCAAATGTGAAGTTTAAATCTGTTGAACTCGCTGGAGCTCCAAATGTGAAGTTCAAACCTATTGAACTTGATGGTGCCCTCAATGTGAAATTCAAGCCTATTGAACTCACTGGAGCTCCAAATGTGAAGTTCAAGCCTATTGAACTTGCTGGTGCCCCAAATGTGAAATTCAAGCCTATTGAACTTGCTGGTGCCCCCAATGTGAAATTCAAGCCTATGGAACTCGCTGGTGCCCCCAATGTGAAATTCAAGCCTATTGAACTTGCTGGTGCCCCCAATGTGAAATTCAAGCCTATTGAACTTGCTGGTGCCCCCAATGTGAAATTCAAGCCTGTTGAACTTGCAGGAGCCCCCAATGTGAAAT
>NZ_AKZL01000125.1:0-9964 GCF_000282755.1 Shewanella sp. POL2 | reverse complement strand
GGATTATGACAGCAATACAGCATATTGAACGCCTTGCACGTGGGCGAAGTGAGCAGGCCGTGGCTGTGATTAAAAACGTGCAGCAGATGTCGAATATTCCCATGCAGGAGATGCAGTTAGCACTCAAGCAATTATTTCAGTGTGGCCGCGTTGCACTGCATTTCCATCCCGACAGAATCGACAGCCGAGGTCTAACAGTCGCTGAAGGGCTTCTACGTGATGGGCAATACCGTAGTCAGTTCGAGACCCATATTTCCAATGGGCAGTTATCGCCTGAGCTTGGAGGACCAAGGGATCATTCGGAAAATCAGCTATTTGGCGATGTGTATAAAGGAACCAAATCCCGCCCTAAGTATGGCGCTTTAGATTTAGGCATGTGGCAGGATGGCCCCGCCCCGCGTTTTGGCAGTTGTTATCTGCTCACCCACTCACAATTGCTCACGCGTTCGACCTTTACTTACCTTGATTCTTACCGTAATCCTAAGGAAAAGGGGACATTATCTTGTTTTGATGATGTGCTAGCGGCACTGCTGACCGAGAGTTTTGAGCGCCACTATGCCTTGGGTAAAGCGGACTTTAAGCCTCTAAATGTGATCCATTATTTGGCGCATCAGCTTAATTCGTCATTGCTTGCCCGCTTTGAACGCCCGATGTCGACAAATCTTGATCATTATATCGAAGCGCAAATTCACGGTGACGTGTCACTCGATGAAGATATTGCCATGCTAGTGGCCGATCCGAGTTTTAAAGGAACTGAAATCGGGGCAACGTTAACTAAGTTGTGCGACCGTTACGATATTGAGCTGCAATACCATAATGGTTTTAGCCTGCATACGGCACAGATCCCTAGCGATTTCCGTGGACCCACTATGCCATCTCTGGCCGAACGTATTGCGATTGACGACAGCGTCGATGCTTATGCCATTGGGGTTGCTGCGCGGGATTTATACCATTCGCCCCAGCATTGGCGAGATCGAGGTAATCGTGCTCAAGTAGCCCATGAACTCAAGCTACTTTGGCATGTGTTAGTCAAATACGGTGGTATTCAGCCTTAGCGCGGAAATAGGGTCACTAAATATGGTTACATGCGCACTATTGACGTTTTGATTGCGCCCAAAACGTCAACAAGCCTCAGTCATTAGCAACCTGTGTCAACCTTAGTATAGGTCGGAACACCTGTTGTCTCCCATTTATAGTCTATATAACAATTAGTTGCAGATACCTCTGCTTGAGTAGGGGTCGCCAGATTTAACTTTTGCTTTGGGGTTGCAATGACTTGATAGGTGCCGTTGGATGTATAAATACGGTAGGACCAATCATTCACGCTTAAGCCTGCGGCATTAAAAATTTCAGGTGGTGTTGTGTAGCCCGCACTAGGTGCTGTGCCAGTACTGCTTGCGGCCCAAGGTTGGTAATTCTCGCCCCGAATACCATCAAAAACCACACGATTAGTCGTACCTGTGTTGGCGATTTCTGATTTTGCCTTGAATAAGGTGACCGCAGACTTCATTGATGCCAATGCACCCGACAACTGACTTTTGTACGCATCAGACTGTAAATTAACAAATTTGGGGGCAGCCACTACAGCCAAAATGCCCAAAATAATAATCACAACAACAAGTTCTATTAACGTGAAACCGGAATGTTTGTTTGTCATTGCTATCTAACTCCTTGAAAATTATTCCTATCTTATCCAACAATTTCGCTAATGACCAGTTAGCTAATATTTTAGTCTTTATCCTCGTTAAATAGGGTTATCCGTAATCAACAAAGATTTTTAAGTTTGATGATATGTGAGAGTGCGAATACGTGGTTCTATATAAGTGTTTATAGGCGTGAAGTATTTATCTGTGTGAGCTAAATCTGAATTTATTGATCATCATCGCATTTTCGTGAATCTTTTAGCAAAAGATACGTCCAAGGTTTCATCTGTTGGGGATGCCTGCGATACTGCGTCCCTATCGAAGCTTTTCGCTTATTGCAAGTCCTTGGCATTGATTGGTAAGCGTTAGATCGATTTCTAGAATTTACTGCAGTGTTGGTTTTGTTGGAGCACCATGGATAAGTCGTTAGAAAAGTCCCTTCTCGTTTGGCTCAAGTCGCAAAAAAAAGCCTGTGGCTGGTTTGTTAAGCTCTCCGTATGGTGTGGAATGTTAAGTGCTATTGCATTGATAGCGCAGGCTTATCTGATAGCCACACTCCTCGATGGCGTCATTGTTGGCAATGCCTTGCAGGCATTTACTGATGGAGTGAATAGCACACCAATCCAGCCTGCTGTGGGGGCAAGTGATTATCTGCCACATTTTATGGCCTTGATTGGCTTAATGTTGCTGCGAGCAATACTCGCCTATGGCCGCGAGCGCGCCAGTTTTGAAGCGGGTAAGCGCTTACGCCAGCAAATCCGCGGTGCGGTAATGGATAAGTTAACTCGGCTCGGCCCCGCGTTTATTAAAGGCAAACCCGCAGGCAGTTGGGCGAGCATAGTCTTAGAGCAAGTGGAAGATTTACAAGATTTTTATGCCCGTTATTTACCGCAAATGACCCTTGCTGGTGTGATCCCTTTATTGATCCTCATCGCAGTGTTTCCCATCAACTGGGCGGCGGGGCTGATTTTGCTATTAACCGCGCCACTTATCCCGCTGTTTATGATCCTTGTCGGCATGGGCGCGGCCGATGCTAACCGTAAAAACTTCAATGCCTTAGCCAGATTAAGTGGCCACTTTATGGATAGATTGAAAGGGCTTTCGACCTTAAAACTCTTCTATCGGGGTGATGCTGAACTTAAGGTTATCGAAAAAGCCTCGGAGGAGTTCCGTAGCCGTACTATGTCTGTGCTGCGCATGGCCTTTTTAAGCTCGGCGGTGCTAGAGTTTTTTGCCGCGGTATCGATTGCCGTATTAGCGGTTTACTTCGGTTTCAGTTATTTAGGTCACCTCGATTTTGGCTACTATGGCGCGCACGCTCAACTTGGGCCTAATGCGAATGAAGGTTTACCTTTTAGCCTGTTTGTCGGCTTGTTTATCTTAATTTTGGCGCCTGAGTTTTATCAGCCCCTTAGGGATATGGGCACTCACTACCATGCTAAAGCACAGGCGATTGGCGCGGCCCAAGCATTGATGACGCTGCTGGAACATCCTGAGCCATCGGGCTTTAAGCTAGAGTCGGGTTTTAAGCTAGAGTCGGGTTCTGGGCTAGGTTCTTCGCAGGACAAGCTTGGGCAGCAGACGCGACTCGATAAGCTGACTCACCTTAGCGTAAAAGATCTAGAAGTCTTTAGTACTGATGGTAGCCGTTTACTCGGCCCCGTCAGTTTTGAGTTGAAGCAGGGCGAACACTTGGCTCTGGTAGGACCAAGCGGCGCCGGTAAAACCAGTTTACTCAATGCCTTATTAGGATTTTTGCCCTATAAAGGCAAGCTGCTAATCGATGGGGTTGAACTCGCAAGCCTAGACCTTGCCCATTGGCGACGGCAGTTAGCATGGCTTGGGCAGGAGCCGCAGTTATTCCATGGCACAGTGCGAGAAAACGTCGCCTTAGCCAATCCCGAAATGACGGATGAGCAGGTTTGGCAATTGCTGGAGCAGGCCAATATCCATGAGTTTGTCCGCAGCCAACCCCTTGGTTTAGCCACGCCAATAGGTGAGCAGTCATCGACCTTATCGGTCGGGCAGGCGCAACGTATTGCGCTTGCGCGGGCATTGGGACAGGCGGCGCAGGTCTTTATTCTCGATGAACCGACGGCGAGTTTAGACAGTGTCAGCGAACAACTCGTTAGCCGCACCTTAAAAGCGGCGATGGCGGGCAAGATGGGCATTATGGTGACCCACAGGGTCGATCAGCTGGACCATATGTCGTCCATCCTAGTGCTAGATAAAGGCGAGATAGTCCAGCGGGGGGATTTCGCGACGCTGTCAACTGAGGCGGGGTTATTCCAAACCATGTTGCATGAAAATACTGAATCAGTAGCCGATATTGGGCTGGAAACGCCAATGCCTGATAACCACAGCGATATCGCGTTAGGGACAACCGAAGGAGCCGCACAATGAAAATACTCCTTCCCTTTATCCGACTGTTCTCCCACCAATGGTTAATGATGGCCGTTGGGCTTGTACTCACCTTAACCACACTCATGGCGGGGATTGGTTTATTGTCGCTGTCGGGCTGGTTTTTATCGGCGACGGCAGTGGCGGGATTAACGGTTATCGGCTCCCAATCCTTTAACTTTTTTACCCCAGCGGGTGGCGTGCGTTTCCTTTCTATCGCGCGAACGGCCAGTCGTTACGGTGAGCGTCTCGCGACCCATGAGGCGACCTTTAAATTACTGACTGAACTCAGAGTGTGGGCGTGGCGAAAACTCTTCCCACTCAGCGCTAAAAATCTGCAAGGTCTGCGCCGTGCGGATATGCTCAACCGCCTCGTGGCGGATATAGATACACTCGACCATCTGTATTTACGATTGTTGACGCCGATGGCGGCTTCCTTGCTTATGACGGCGTTGTTATATCTGTTCCTCGCATGGTTTGATGCCAAGCTGGCCCTAAGTTTATGCCTGTTTTTAGTGGTGGTTTGGCTGCTGCTACCACTGCTGTTTTATCGGCTTGGGCATGAGCCAAGTCGCAATATGCTGGAGACCAAACGTCAATATCGGGTGCAGTTGCTTGAGATGCTGCAGGGCCAAGCTGAGCTGAGTTTATTTGGTGCGAACGCCAGATACAGACAAAAGCTTGATGAGGCCGAGCAGGCGTTATTTGCCAGCCAAGGGGCGATGGCGAATATCACCGCCTTGAGCCAAGCCATGCTGATCCTCGCGACGGGCTCGGCACTCATCATGATGCTATTTTTAGCCGCCAATGGCGTGGGCGATGCGGTGCCTCCCGGCCCTATGTTCGCCTTGATGGTATTTGCCACTATGGCCTGCGTCGAAATGATGATGCCAATCGCGGGTGCTTTTCAACATTTGTCGGGCTGTGTGCTGGCGGCGACACGAATTCACGAAATCACCGAGCAGGAAAGCGATATTCGTTTTAGCGAAGATTCAACGCTCAAGGCAACATCGGGCGGGCTGCAGATGACGGATATCCATTTTGGCTATCACGATAACCAGAGCGTACTGCAGGGCTTATCCTTAACGGTAGAGCCCGGGCAAAAGGTGGCGTTATTGGGCGCAACGGGCTGCGGTAAATCCAGTTTATTGTCCTTAATCACCCGTGAATGGCAGGCGCAGCGTGGCCAAATTTGCCTAGATGGTCAGCCGCTGACGGACTATAGCGAGGCTGCCTTAAGATCGGCGATGACAGTCGTGAGCCAGCGAATTTACCTGTACGCGGGCACGCTGCGGGAGAACCTTGCTATTGCCTTGCCTGTGCCAGAAGGGCAAAAGCGTACCGCCAATGACGAGCGTTTTATCCAAGTATTACAGCAGGTTGGTTTAGGCGAATTACTTAAAGGCGACAAGCCTCTTGATATGTGGATTGGTGAGGGCGGCCGGCAGTTATCGGGCGGTGAGCAGCGCCGTATTGGCGTGGCAAGGGCATTGCTCCGTGATGCGCCTTTGTTACTGTTAGATGAGCCAACCGAAGGCTTAGATAAGCGCACCGAGCGGGAGATCTTAAGTTTACTGCTTGAATTTGCAAAGGATAAAACCCTGCTAATGATCAGCCATCGATTAACGGCGATGGCCAAGATGGACCAAATTCACCTCCTCGCCGAGGGGCAAATTGTGGCATCGGGCGATCATCAGCAGTTACTTCAAACTTGCCCCGCCTATCAGGCGCTCTATCGTCGCTTAGCTTGAGTCTGGATGTTGAATGGGTGAGAAATACGCGCAGCAGGAGTGAAGCCTTTATATGAATAACCCTATGCCAGCAGACATGGCGCCTAAAGAATTCGCTCCGCAAATTAACGCCCATTTTAACGGTAAGTTTGAGGTAGAGCTTAAGTATCGACTCACGGACCGAGAGGCCTTTTGGGCGCGTTTAAGCGCCAAATCCCCCGAGGTGATGCTCGAGGATAATCTTGAGCATGACTGCTATTTTGATTCACCAACAGCATCCTTAGCGGCTGAGCATAAAAGCTTGTGTATTCGCGAGATGCAGCCCTCTGGCATCATGCTGTGGATAGTGAAAGGGCCCGAGAAAGACCGCTGTGAGGCGGTTAATATCACGAATGCCAACAAGGCCAAAAGTATGCTGCGGACTTTAGGCTATCAATGTGTGCTTGAGATTAAAAAACGTCGCAGCGTGTATTTTCTTGGGGAATTTCATTTAACGCTTGATTGGCTCGAAGGCTTAGGTGACTTTGCCGAGCTTGCTATTATGACTAATGATGAAGCTAAGCTGCCAATCTATGAGGCGCAGCTCCTCGCCTTAGCCGCAGAGCTTGGGCTAGAGGAATCACAGCGGGAGTTTTTATCTTACAGACAGTTACAGATGGCTATACAAGGATAAGCGAGGCATCCCAAGTCCATTTGGGGATGAATCGATAAAAGGCGCGGCGGCTTATCTTCCTAAGCGCTGCGAAAAGGCTAAGTAACGTTTGACCTCTTCTTCGGGGAATCGCAATTCTTCACCGTCTTTCACACTGCTGAGCAGGTTTTCCCGCGCATAGCGTTTGATCGTTGCCGGACTCTTATCCAGCAACTTGCACACTTCATCTACAGTTAACAGATTATCACTCATGGTTCACTCCCATTATTGATTAGTGATTAACCCAATGAGTATAGAACAAGAATAAGACTGCGCTTTGGCTGGCACAGTCTTAGGTTGGCTGGGGACTACTTGGATTGGCGCTGGGTTTCTCGCACCTGATATTCGCTGCCTAAATGTGCCTTGGCGGCGGTAATGGCTATTACGGCGCGGGATTTAAATTCGCGGCGATACAGGGTGACCACCACAAACAGGCTAGCCAAAATAAACAGTATCGGGTGCACAAACCAGCAGAGCACAGCCATCGAAAAGTAGTAAGCCCGCAGGCCATAGTTATAGGAATGGGCGGCTTGGTCTTGCACCGTTGCCATTTGTCGCGCGTAGGCTTTGAGGTTGTCGTTGGCGCCTTCGCTATCCATTGGGCCTGCGCCTATCATCACGTTCACAAAGCCGTATTGGCGCATCGACCAGGTAAATTGGAAAAACGCCATTACGAAGATCACCACTAATAGCGCCAATTTCACTTGGACTAAGGAGTGGTTCGGCGGCGTAGCATAGGGAATCGTAGCAATCACGGCTTCGAGGCGTTCAACCTGGGCAAATAAGGTTAATACCCCCGCGAGCACGAACAGCGTGGTCGAAGCAAAAAAGGCAATATTACGCTCAAGGTTCGCTAATAACGCCGCATCGCCAACCCGCACGCCTCGAGTCATCAGCTCGAGCATCCAGTAGATTCTGTGCTTATGCAGGCCACGGGCAATACAGTCGGTATCCTTCGCCTTACGTCGGGCAAAGGCGGTATAGCCAGCCCAAGAAACGATAAACCACGTTAATGCAGAAATATCTAATAGCGAGAATGTCATAGTTGCCTTGAGAAAGTGACTTTGAGAAAGTAAAAAGTCGGTTGATTGAATGGCGATTATGAAGGTTTTTATCTCTTAGGCGCAATCCCCTCATATCGCTTTCAAATCTTGCCTATTCACAATTTGAAGCCGCTCACATTGGCTTTGAAACCTCTTGCTCAGTGAGGCTCAATTTTGAGGAAATTGTTGTCAGGTAAGTGAGTGAGAAAAATACGTTGGGGGTTATACCTCGGAGCGGGGCGCTTGGGCATTAAGTGCCCTTAATGCTATTGCTTTAGATGCTTGACCCTGACCGTTGTGCCCCATCTTTAGATTGCGGCCTTGCGGCCGAGGTGAATCAAAGTCGTGGGGCTTCACCCCACACCCGACCAAGGAGGACTGCTCGTCCTATCAAAAACGTCCATGTTAAGCTGCCAGCTCGATATCCCTATCTCGCGCTCAAAACGGCCTTTGGCCTTCGCCCTTGGATTCTCCAAGACGCCCCTAGCGAAGTTACATGCATTGGTTAGTGGCTTCGTGCTTATTCAAAAATCACTAACGCTTCCGATGGTACATCCTGTACCCCGAAAGCTAGCGAGGCATCCATGCCTCGCTCACGCGATTTTCTTCAACGCCCTTCAGCAACTTCGCAGGGGAAGGTGAACTCCTGACGCAACTGTGCGAGCTATTAATCCCTAAAGATCTGTGCCTGTCCTGTCTTTTTTCTTACAGCTTACAGAACTTATACATATTTTCTAAGTTTTGGCTTTTGAGTCTTTTTCTTCTGCAATTTTTCTTGGGCCTTCAGGAATTCGTTCATAAAGCGCTTCTAATTCTTTTGGTTCTGAAATCCCTTTTTTAACGATGAAATTTAGTAGGTCAAAGAGCTTTGAGGCTACATGATCAAAGTCTTCTTCGCTCATTTCACCAGGATGTACGGCATTGTTTCCTACAATTCTAACGGTATCGGCTACTTTGACGACAAGCGGCGGCAATACATTTTTAGCCGCTAAACTACGAATATCAGCATTGATGTTTTCTCCAGCCTCTCCTAGGTGCTTACAGAGTTTTTGTAATCCTAAACGTAATAATGCTGCAGCGGCTCTAGGTGAGCGAGAAAAAATACTAGCTGCTTCTTGGTAGTCTACTTTTACGTCGTCAGGCATATCCTTATCTGGATTAGGTGCTAACGATGTAGATGGATACACCATAGTTGCATTTACAATTGTCGAGCCATTTATATATTTAGTCGCAATCCATACAGAGGTTTTATCGCAACATGAACATTTGGAATGCAGCGTGTCAGTGGCATTGCCATAGCTACTTAGTGGAATCCATTGCATGTGCGAGAATGTATTGCATATTGGACAATGAAACGATTTTTTCCCGAAACTTGGGGCGACATAATCCATAAGTTACCTATAAAAGTTTAGTGATACTGAGTAAACCACTCATTAGAACAGTTCTATTTAAACAATTACTAACGGTATTTTGGGTAACTTATCAGCTTTTTGCCTAGTGAGCTATGCAGATTCATGGGATAAAGTTCACGGATAATATTCTTGAAATTTCTACCCCATTAAATAGTCGCCAATGGTAGCAATAATCTCGGCCTCATCGGTTTCGCTAACCCCCAAATAAGGACGCTCTGGGATCGCTTTATTGGGGATCATGCTATGAATTTACTGAGACACCCATTGTTAAATTTTGCAATGAAAAGACAAAATCGAGGCATGTTCAAGCTAACAGAATACGCAGTGGTTAGCAGGATTAAGCATCGACATGGAAGTGACCGTCCGTGACATGGATGTCACGGTCGAGCATACAAGGACGTACTTGCTGCGTGTCACTGAAATGACGGTGCTTAATCATTGATTTGAGAAGTTTATCGATACATGTATGTAAGCAAAGACGGGGCGCCACTCTTCTAGGATTAACGGCTAACACCAAGACCACGTAAGTTCAGAGGGAGGAAGGATTCTAGTGCTCATTTCTCTCATTGCATTTAGGTATACGCATTCATTAGCCAATAAAAAAGCCAGACAGAGTCTGGCTTTCGTTTATCAATAAGTCGTTAGGACTTAGGCGTCGCTATCACCCAGTGACAGTAGGGTCGCGTTACCACCGATGGCGGTGATGTTGTTAGTGCGAGTTTTTTCAGTCACGAAGCGAGTTAAGTAGTGTGGACCACCGGCTTTTGGACCTGTGCCAGACAGACCTTGACCGCCGAAAGGCTGTACGCCAACCACAGCGCCGATTTGGTTACGGTTGATGTACACGTTACCTACGTTAACCTTGTCAGCGACTTCGAGGGCATGACCTTCGTTACGGCTGTGGATACCTAAGGTTAAGCCAAAGCCTGTGCTGTTGATTTCATCGATCACATGGGCAAGTTCAGATGCCTTGTAACGGATCACGTGCAGGATTGGACCAAAGTGTTCTTTTTCAAGTCACTTTGATTGAATCGATTTCAACGGC
>NZ_AKZL01000124.1:0-10150 GCF_000282755.1 Shewanella sp. POL2 | reverse complement strand
TCAGAATGTCGATAAAATTGTGTCCCGAGAAGGCCACATAATTACGAATAAAAGATTCGGTTTTGTGCATCACAACGGCTAGCATCACCTTGGCGAGTGACATGTAAATAGGTTTTATCGCGGTTATCGCAAATCGAAAAGCTATCGTTCACTTGTTCAGGAAATTGCAGCTCAACCCCATCACCGACCATGCCAGCAAAGGTAAACTTCATGCTTTGGCTTAGCCCATACTGGGTTAAGACTAAGGCAAATAACAAATCGCCAGGCACACAAAAACGTTTTGCGCCCACATCGTGGATAGGGTTAAAGTCTTGAGCGATTTTTTTAGCGAAGTCACTGGCTTGTTGTGCAGAAACAGAAATTGATTGATTTTTCTTTGAAAAATAAGGCGATAGAAACATATTCACTCGTTCTTTAATGGCTCAATATTGGGCTAACAACATAATGGTCACGAGTCTACCTCAGTTTTGGCATTTCACTCACCCGATGACTTAAGCAACTAGATACAAGCTAGAGTCATGGCACTCGACTGCACCATGACCATATTTGTTAGGACTAGACTCGCTTAAATTCACGCTTTAATTGAAAACTCTCATCTGTCACTAGCTGCTCTAATACTTCAACCCGTTCGCGAAGTTTATCAAGTTCAATATGTAACAACTGGTTATCTGCCTGAAGCTTATTATTGGCAGAACTACCGCGCTCGCGGATTTTCACAATCGCGACCGCATATCCTCCCACAATGGCAAAAATCGGGATAAGTAATGCAAGGGTTGCTGGGTTCATAATGCGTCCTTTTACAATCGATCTATTGGGTTCCAGTATGAGCAACATAACCTAAATGCACCAGTGACAAAAGTCATGACATCAGCCCAAACTTATTCCTTATCAAAGCTATCTACTACAATCGCTCCCATAGAAGCGGGCATGCTAATCACAATAATCCGTTTAAAGGAAGTCATGGTGTCGTCAATTAAGGGCAATTTATCGAGACACAAGAGCACTAAACTGACGACACAAGCACTTATCAAATAGGCAATAATAATCCGGAAAATAAATACCGGCAGGCGGTGACGAATATTCTGTTGGAACACACTCTGGTAAGTAAACGCTCCGAGAAACAGCAACGACAAACCAAATAACATCAGCAAATTCAGTAGTGGTAAGGTTTCTCCGAGTTGCCATGCCTCTTCAGAAAAACCGATGGGCACAGCGAGCGCAAAGGCACCTACACACACTTGAATCGCATCTTCGGTATTAAAACGATAGGTATCAAATTGAAAAGCCATAGCTTAATCTCCCTGTCTTGCCTATGACTTGAATAAGCCTGTTATCGAGTTATCCCTGTTAACTTAGCTACAGGCGCTCTTCAAGGGATTTGAGTCTTTCTTTCGCTTGAGCGGCATAATCATTTGAAAAACGTTCAGCCAATACGAGACTTTGCTGGTACAGGATTTGTGCACGCTTGGGATCGGCATCGCCGCCCTCTCCAGCATCGAGTAAACTGGCCAATTGAAAATAAGCCTTACCAAGCACATCTTGTTGAATACCTTGCTTTTCACCTTGAGAGGCAACCTTATCAAGCCAATAACGAGCTCTTTGAGGGTTGCGCTGCGCTGGTTTCAATAAGATATCGGCATATTCTGCGGCAGCATACAAATCCCGCTCGGCGGCAATCTCCCAAAACTCTTGGCTTTGTTCAAAATCCTCTAGCCAATAATAGTAATCACTGGCAGCGCTAAGGGCCAAAGCGGGGTCAGCCTGTGCACTCAAACGATAATTGGCTAATGCCGCCGTTGCATCATGGTAGGGCGACCAAGGCAATACTTGGTAGAGAGCCATCATACTCATAGCCTCTGGCACACCTTGACTAACCAACTGTTTTAACTGCTCCCAAGCCTTAACTTCTGCGCTTTTTGCCTCGGCGGTATTTGACTTGCCTTGCAGTATGGTCTCAAAGGGCTTACGAATAAGTGCCATTTTGGCATCCATATCCCCAAGCCTAGCAGCACGTTGTAACCAATATTGGCTCTGATCAACCTCCCCCGCATAGGCGGCCTGTGATCGCATCCACTGAATAGCAATTAAGTCATCACCCTCGGCCGCCTCTCGGTAGAATTTACGCGCTTTTTCTTCATCCTTCGCCAGTGCATAACCTGCCCAATAGATGTGCGCTAGCAATCGCTTATCTTCGGCCTTGGTGCTTGCGCTTAAGGTATTGAGCATAGATTCAGGCTTACCATAGGCATAGAGATGCACATCTCCACGCGGATAACGATATTCGGTACCATCGGGGTAATGCACCGAAATATCGTCAGCTTGGCGCCACACATTCACTTGATAATCAGGCAAAACCTCTGGATTAAACTGCACCCGCAGCACAGCCTCTTTATCGAAACGCACCATTTGCGTTGCACTGCTCGACCATAAACTGCTGGTCGACTGCAAATTACTCTTAAGCTTTACCTCAAAGGGGCTATCTGTTTTGGGGCTATAGATAACCACTGGGTAATACACAGGATTAAGGGTAAGCGGTAACGCGGCAACCAGATTAGTATCTTCTTCACTGCCAGCAAGTATGGGTTCGATAGTTAGCTCTTGGCTTAAATAAAATCCATCATGGGGCGAGGCTTTGGCCGGTGGCTCGCTCGATGTTAATAATGGTGACGTATGTAAATAGTTATCTTTTAATGACTTAACCCTTTGCCATATGGGATGACTTGGCATCAAGTTAAGGTCAAGGACTAAGTCCTCCAACTGCCAATCGCAATCTCCGCCCCCTTGTAAGGCTAACGTAAGGGTGAATGGTTTAGCGGCAGCGCCACTTTCAAGCGATTGACGCAATACCGAGCTTTTATTCAGTGTGGCGCGATAGGGATTGGCAATATCACCATTCGGGAAACGGATTTCTTTGCGGGTACAAATAGAGGAAGTGTAATAACCCACAAGTTCTAGTTGGGTATGAGCAGGTAAACTCCCCATAAACTCAAAACGCTGTGCATTCTTGGGTGGTGTAGTTTGGTCAACAGGCAACTCTCGCTGCCACAGGCTATCCCAAAATCCCGCCCAAACGGGCGCTGAGAGAAACGAGCTTAAGCATAAGCTTAGCCAAACCAGTTTTGAAATCGAACTCATAATGCCAGCTCTCCATTGCTGATGAGATTTAGTCGCTCTTGATTAAATGTCTCTGCGTTGGTTTTCACCCCATGATCCCTTGCATTTGCTGCATGCCACATACGTAAACTTAGCGCAGTGCAGCTAATGTCTTCACGATATCACTAAAGCGTGGGCGACAAGATAACTCCGGCTGCATACAGTGTGCTTTTAACTGCCGCAGTTGAACTCGCAGCGCGTCGTCTTCATCGTTATCGGCAAAGGGCAATAAGTCATCAAGTAAACACCCTAGGGCCCGCACCTCAATAGCCTGCATGGCATCACGTTCCGATGTAGGCAATTTTGCTAAGTTTGAGGCGGCGCCAAAGTCACCGAACAACAGCGCCATTTGCTGATTAACCATCATATTATGGGCATAGACATCACCATGGCTCACTTGTTTCCCGTGCATATGCGCTAGGGTGTCAGCTAATTGCAAAGCGATTTCAGTTATGCCCTTCAGGCTAAATTCGGTCCCCGCTTTAAAGGTGTCTCGGGTACACGTCGCTAGAGATGGCGGTAAACCTAAGTTACTAAATCCTTGAGGAATCAGTTCCATCACTAAACCAAGTTGATCCTGTTGGCTGATATGCGCTAAGACTTTGATAAGATTTGGATGTGCGCCCGTAGTTAAACAACAATCTAGCTCATCGGCAGGATAACCATCACTGGTCACCTCTCCCTTAAACAACTTAACCGCAATATGTTCGCACCCAGTAGCAGCCACCATAGCAGGATTTAACCAACGACCTTGGTAAATAATGCCAGAAGCCCCTTCACCTAGTTTTTCACCGAGTTCAATGTCCGCTAATGTCACATTTAGCATACTCGCCACATCGGCATGGGGGTCAACCAAGGTATGGCTAAAGGGATTACCCGCAAACGCCAGCCAAGTAAGTTTGGGTAGCTTAAGCACCCAGTTTGGCAGCGCTTGCAGTTGATTAGCCGACAAACGTACTAATTCTAAGTTATGGCATTGGGTCATAGATGCGGGCAGCGAAGTTAAGCGATTGCCTGCCAAGGCTAATTTTTGCAGACGATGCAACTGCCCCATACGCTCGGGCAAGGCGGTGATTTGGTTATCCGTTAAAATCAGCCAGCGGGTTTGTTGAGGCAACGATGCCTCTGGCACAACACGAATTTGATTAGCCTTAAAGCCAATCATCTCCAATTTGGGGCACTGACCTAACACTTCTGGCAGCACTTCAAAGCGGTTATTGGAGGCAAACAAAATCTTTAGATGGGTTAAACGATATAAATCATCGGGCAGTGAACTTAACTGGTTATTGGATAAATCGAGGATCTCTAGCGTATCGGCTAAATCAAAGATTTCCTGCGGAAATTCAGTGAGGTTTTCAACCAACTGTAATCGAGTAACCCCTTGTAATTGCCCTGCTTTTAACTGCGTTAACGTCTGCACACTCTAACCCACATCAATGAAAAATCGCTGCTATGTTAGCTTATTTAGTGGTAAATCTAAATGTGACCTAGGTGGTCAAATTATCAGCAAAGCTATCCAGAAACCGCAAAACAGATTAGCATGTGCAACATTATCTATATCCAAGCAACCTAAAGATATCAGTTTCAGAGCGCCTAGGGTGCTCTCATTCAAGGTGCATCAAGGACAAATGTCGACCACATTTTGAATTGCTGCAATACAGAAATGGCGTACACAAACACTCCGTTTCGGCAGTCTTAAACACAGAAGCCTGCATCGAGTTAGGTTGTTTGGGTATAACGCCAAGTTAGCAAAAATGACAGGATAATCATGCGGAAAACCTTTCGCCAACCGAGTGCATTAGCAGTGCTAATGATCGCCATGTTGACAGCCCAACTCAGTGGCTGTGCGACAACATCGGCGCAAACCTCGCCCATGGAATTTGCCACCACAGCCCCAGAAGCTGAAGGTGATAGCGGAGATACCACACAATCTCATCATGATAAAAAAGAGATTGTCGACGAACGCTATGCCGATGTATGGGAGAAAATTCAACACGCCCGTACTATTGATGTGCATGACGATGCAGAAGTACGCAAACAGCGTAACTTTTTCGATGACAAGCAAAAGTTTATGACTCAGGTGACCCAGCGTGCCGAGCCATTTTTATACTATATTGTGAGTCAACTCGAAGCCCGCAATATGCCGCTCGAACTGGCACTATTACCAATTGTCGAAAGTGGTTATAACCCGCTGGCGCAAGCAAATGGCCCCGCCGGACTTTGGCAAATGATCCCCGCTACGGGCCGAAACTTTGGCCTAACGATCAACTCAGCCTACGATGGTCGCAAAGATGCATTGGCCTCGACCGATGCCGTACTCGACTATTTGCAGCACTTACACGACACCTTAGGTAACGACTGGATTAACGCCGTTGCGGGCTACAACAGTGGCGAATTAGTGATTAAAGCCGCTATCGATAGAAACAAAGCTAAAGGCAAACCTACGGATTTCTGGTCGCTGAATATTCCTGCTCGCCAAGTACAAACCGTGCCTAAGTGGCTGGCGTTTATCCAAATTATCCGCGCCCCAAGCCATTACAATCTCAAAGTAATGCCGATTGCCAATCGCCCATTTTTGGAACGCTTACCCGCTCCCAATGGCGTTGAAATAAGCCAAATCGCCAATGCTGCGGGACTCACTAAAGCGGAGTTCAAAACCTATAACCCAGGATACCGTCAAAACGTGATCCCCAGTAAAGGCAAATACCAAATTGCCCTGCCGATTGAAAACATTGGCCACTATCAAGAAAACCAGCACAAGCTCTATGCTCAAAAACGTTACGACAGCCAAACCTATATCGTGAAATCCGGTGATAGCTTAGGTTCGATCGCAGCTAGATTTGATTTATCAGTCAAAGAGTTAAAACAGGCAAATAATCTGACCTCTGATCGCCTAAAAGTCGGCCAAGAGCTCACGCTATTAACGCCAATGGCGGCTAATGATAATGAGCCAGAGCCCGCAAAAGCTAAGGCTAAAACAGACAAATCATCGACCAAAGCGAATGCGAGTAGCACTAAAGCCGCCACCTCAAAATCGACCGAGAAACCAGCTGCTAAAGCCAAAACCTACAAAGTAAAATCAGGGGATTCACTGGATAAAATCGCGCGTAAAAACAAGGTGAAACTCGCCGATTTAATGAAGTGGAACCAGCTCAATGCCAAGAGCATTATTAAACCCGGCCAAGAGCTAAAACTGTCAGAATAGATATTGTTAATACGAAAAAGCACTACCTAGGTAGTGCTTTTTTATTGCCCAATTTATTTACAGCTCAACCGCTGCGATTAAAGCTTAACTAGGTTATAGCCAAAGCTAGTTGAGGCATCCTTATTCAGCACCATAGTGACGTTGTCTTGATTATTAAAATCGATCATATCAGAGGCGTAAACCACCGTTTTTGAGCCATTTTCGACAGAGATAACCTTGATAGAATACTCACCTTTAGGCACCACTAACGATTGCGGCGCTGTCGGATTAATCGCACTGATCTTATAGGCTGCCGTATCAATAGTGTCGTTCGCCTTTAAGAAGTACAAAGTCAGGTTACTCTTATCGGCAAAACTCACGATATCGAACTTGAAGCTGTAGGGACTTGGCGTTTGAGTTTGTTTCATCTCCATCGCCTTCACTTGGCTGCCCTGCTCGTAAATAAAGATGGTTTTAATATCATCTTGATTAAGGGTGATCAGCACATTATCGAGCAATTTCGCTTGGCTAGTATGGTCAAATACGCTCACGCCAAAGTCATTAAACTCGGCGCCTTTATAGGCCGTTACGCCAAAGGGGGCCACATTGCTAAATAGCGCTTCTTGTTTACTACTCACCACTTTCACATCAACATTATGTGTGGCCAAGCCATTGAACACTCTAAAATCAACACTGCTTTCGAGGGCGACATGGTTACGCACATTGGTGGTAGAGTCGACGCTGTCTAAACTGATTTTAGCCGCTGATGCGCCAAAGCTTTCCCTTAAAATCAACTTATAAGGCACCTTGGTTTTAAAGCTAATGCTCGCCGTGGTGTAGCTGATATTGGTCGTACCCGCCGCGGTCAGATAAATTTTGTAGTCGCCAGTATCCAAAATTTGTGGCGTTGAAACCTCACCATAGGAAACGCTGCCAAGCATCACCGCATCGGCAAAGCCTTTATCCGCCTTGGCAATATACGCATCGTACGCTGGTGCATTGGTTGCAGTATGGGCAATCAACAACTGCATTTTGCTCTTGTCTGCCTCGGCATTTTGTTTATCAAGCTCGGTGCGCGAGTAATTGATATTCAAAAGGGCTGGCGAGGCAAAATCCCCATGCAAAACAAAGAAATGATCAGTTGCCGTTTTTAAATCGATATTCTCTTTATAGAGCGAAATATCTTTATTTGCCGCATCCTTACCCATCACCTCGACAGCACTCACGCCGGGAGTTGATGTAAAGCGTGGCATCGCATCGGCGTAACTCACACTTTCATAGGTTTTATCGCCAATCTTCAGCGCGGTATCAGTGCTGCCAACTGTCGCGTTGTAAAATTGCACATAGGTATCGGTTTTGGAGGTATCCTCATCCTTGTTATTATCGGAGCCACCGCAAGCAGTAACCCCTAAACAGGCGAAGGTCATTACTGCGAATCCTTTGAGTTTATTGTTAAGCATTGTATCCCTCATTTGCAGACAAAATTTCAGTTCAGTCTACGCAGTTATACAATGACAACAATGGCAATTTCCACTCAAAACAAAAACAAATATTTTACAAACTCAAACACTTAACAAACATTTCAGCAACCAAGCTAATATTGATACAAATCACATTTTTCAGGCGCTGAATTGATACAAATACCTTTTTCGATACGTTTACTTACAACTCAAATAACTTCTTTTACGCTAAAAATTATTTGGCTTTAAGCACAGGCGTTCGGACTTTAACCTGCTTTGGCTCCATCCCAAGATACGCGACAACCTTGTTCGTCTTATACGATTGGGTTACTCTCGCATCGCCAATTAAGCCTTAGGGATGGATAGGGTTTGCAAGGGATTCTTAACTACTACAAACAGTGTTTTCAACACGATAGTGCTGAAATTAACCTGTGGTCTAGCCACAAACTTGCTGAGCAAGAAAAGCTATTGCTCCAAGGTGAAGATGAGTTAAGCAGTGGCTTTCTGCCTCGCTTGCCGGTGCCATTTGCTCCTGCCTCGGCATTAATGGCGCGTAGTGCCTTGTATCTACGTGAAAAAGTATTATTGCACTGTTGTCTGTTTTTCTGCGGCACTGTCGAGCTTAATGGCGAAAAACGTAAAGTCGTCACGCCACTGCTGTACCGTGAATGTCAGTTACAGGCCGATGGCGATAGCATTTACCTCGAATCTAATCACAGCTTCTCTGGCGGCGGGCTATTCACCATCAACGAAGCCCTGTTAGAAAAATTAGTCGTTGAGGGACACAGCTTAAGTCAAGAGCTACGCAATAATCCAACGGATGTCAGTGGCTGGATAGCTTGGCTGCGGGCAGGCCAAGCCGATGTTGATACCAGTCATTTATTGCATTTTCCCAAGCTGATCGATGAGGCTGAATTCACTGGCTTATGCCGTAAACGTGGGCAGTTTATGGTTAGTCGCAGCCAAATTATTCTTGCAGAGCGTTCGCAGGCCAGTCGCGGCATATTGCACGAACTCGACAATCTCATTACAGCACCCTCACTCTCTGCGCCGCTTCAAGCGCTATTTGAGCAAGCGCCAACTCGAGATTCAGTTAATCACAATGTCGACACCCAAGAAGCTTATCTTCCAGGGCTATTAAGCCGCGCGCAAATTCAAGCCTTAAAGGTGGCGGCCAACCATACTTTGGGGCAGATATCGGGCCCACCGGGAACGGGTAAAAGTTACACCATAGCCACAGTGGCGGCGGAGCAGGTATTAAGGGGTAAATCTGTACTCATCGTAGCCCACACCGATGTTGCCGTTGATGTGATTGCCGACAAGTTGCAGCAGCAATTCCAGCTAGGGAGCAGTCTTATTCGAGCCGGCTCGCCGCAGTTTATTAAAGTCCTTAAAAACCAGATAGATGAAATGCTCCATGGTCAGCATCCTGCGACTGCTGAAACCCTCTCAGATATCCTACTACTCAATGCAAAACAGCAACTAAATACTGTGACTCGTCAGCAAACCAAAATGGAAGCCGGTTTTATACACCATTGCCGCCATGCCATACGTCGCGGCCAAAAACTGGCGACCTTACAACAAGGACAATCCCGTTGGCGCTTAGGATTTTACAATTGGGCTTACCGTGCGGGGATCAAACAGTTTGCTCAGCAATGGGATGTGCTCGATAAATTAACCGCCCTTATCGCCCAAAAAGAAGACTTAAGCCTCAAATACTTACAATTGGCCACTCACTATCGATTAAACCAATTGCTCAAACATAAGCGCAGTACGCTGGTGAGTTTTGCCAGTGCACTTCGCGCTCGCCAGTCCGCTAAGCAACTCGACGGCTTCTACAAGACGGATTTTGATGCCTTAAAGCAAACCTTTCCCATTTGGTTATCGAGCCTTGCCAGCTTGCATAAAGTGCTGCCCATGGAGCAGCAAATGTTTGATCTAGTGATTATTGATGAAGCCACCCAAGCCAATATTGCCGCCTGTTTACCGGCCTTGCAGCGGGCAAAAGCAGCACTGGTGGTAGGCGACAGCAAACAGCTGCGCCATTTCTCGTTTTTATCCCGTGCAAAACAAACCCAAATCCAGACCCAACTCGGACTTGCTGCGGAGTGCCGCGGCCTAATGAGCTACCGTGATGCCAGTATGCTCGACTTAGTATCGCAATCCCTTGCGAGCCAATCCCAAGTAGTATTTTTAAATGAGCATTTTCGGAGTAAACCTGAGCTGATCCAATTTAGTAATCAGCAGTTTTATCAAGGTATGCTGAAGATTATGCAGCACAGACCCTGCACAAGTTCAGGGCACTTACACCGAGTCCAGGTGACTGGCAGCCGTGATAGTAAAGGAATTAACG
>NZ_AKZL01000123.1:0-10930 GCF_000282755.1 Shewanella sp. POL2 | reverse complement strand
TACTCAATACAGCTTTCCTAATTCATTTACTGCCCACATAAGATGGGGAGTAGATACCAAATTTGCTTGGTGACAATAGCATTGTGGTCCCACCTGATCCCATCCCGAACTCAGAAGTGAAACGCAATCGCGCCGATGGTAGTGTGGGGTCTCCCCATGTGAGAGTAGGTCATCGCCAAGCGCCTAATTTAGCTTAATGCACAAACGTTAAGTTAAAGGAGCGGTAGTTCAGTTGGTTAGAATACCGGCCTGTCACGCCGGGGGTCGCGGGTTCGAGTCCCGTCCGCTCCGCCAACATAAAGAAATAAGCCTCATCGAAAGATGAGGCTTTTTTCGTTTATTCGCCGGATAAATCTACTCAGACTAACTATCAACGGTGCTGTACTCTGTCTCATTCTTGTAAGTTATTCTGATACCATCATTTTTATTAAAAGAATTGAGCCGTTTTCGTTATGATAGACAGCTTATTTTTACGGCTGGACAGGTCAGTTTTTCATTTGTGGGTGAGGTGGTTGTGCGCCACTTGGCAGTATTGAACTGTGTTTCTGCCCACAGATAAATTAAACGGTATAATGTTTACCAATTTTTACGAGTAATAAAATGAATTGTCGCCTAGGCTGTGGTGCTTGTTGTATTGCACCTTCAATTAGCAGTGGGATCCCTGGAATGCCAAATGGTAAGGCGGCTGGGGAGCGCTGTGTGCAGCTCAGTGATGATAATTTGTGTTTGATTTTCGGCTCGCCTGATCGTCCTGCGGTTTGTAGTGATTTTGAAGCGTCTTTAGATGTCTGTGGGGATTCTAACGAAGAGGCGCTTTGGTTGATCACAAACCTTGAATCTCAAACATCTCAATAGTTTATTGCTGACAGGTGAATTATGCAGTTAACACGCTATACCGACTTTGGTGTTCGCACGCTGATGTATTTGGCGGTTCAGCCCGATAGAACAACCCTTTTTAGGATCGCAGAGATTACCGAGGTCTTCGATTTGTCACCAAATCATGTCTCGAAAATTGTGCATCACTTAGGCAAGTTAGGTTATCTAGAAACCATACGCGGTAAGATGGGGGGCTTTCGTTTAGGTAAACCGGCGAGCGAGATTAATCTTGGGCAACTCATTCGTGCGTTAGAGAACTCGCTGGCACCGATTGATTGCAGCAAACCTTACTGCCGCTTCACTCCCGCCTGTCAGTTGAAGGGCGTATTAGCCCAAGCGGTTGAGGCGTATTTAAGCGTGCTCGATCAATACAGCTTGGAGGACATTGTAAGCAATCGAAATGAGTTGCTAGCATTGCTGCCAGATATGACTATTTCTGTCTTACAGTTGGATTAGCGCCTTTCTCATGGGCTAGTTCGATGGGCAACAAGCGTGATGTCGGTACTAGCTCAATTCCTTCCGCCTTTAGGCGCGCTAAGTTCGTTTTTAAGAAGTGAATGGTTTCGGGGTAAGGATGCGCGATGGCCACTAAACTGCCTTGCGCGTGAGCCTGGCTTATCATCAAGTTAAACTGTTTTTCCAGCGCTGTTGCACTGACGTCATTATCGAGAAAGAGTTGGCGTCGTAGCAGTGGCACGCCGAGTAAATCTGCCTTATCTCCCGCCTTAGTGAATTTGGTTGTCATGCTATCGACAAAGTAAAGCTGCTTCTGCTTTAGCGTTTCCATTACCCATAACATAGGATCATCGAGCTGCGTCAGCAGGCTCCCCATATGATTGTTGGCACCTTTAGCGAAGGGCACGCTGGCGATAGCAGCAAGTACACTGCTACGTATCTGTGCTTCGCTCATTTTGTTGGTTAAACCGCCAAGCCCTAAGGCTTTACCATTGAGCGCCTGCATGGGTAAGTGCAGCATAATCTCGTGGCCTTTGGCGTGTGCGGCTTTGGCTAGCTTATTGCTGAGCGGCGTGTGTGGCAGCACCGATAAGGTGACTGCGCTGGGGAGTGAAAGCACGGCTTCGTCGGTGTGACGATAGCCGATATCATCGATGATCAAGGCGATTTGAGCTGCATTGCTTGGTGCAATACTGATAGCCAAAAGGGCCAATATATAAAATAGACGCACTATTTCTTCTTATTAGTCATGATGTTGTATCCAAGCAATAGCGGAAATGACTATGTTGTCTTGGCTGACATCGGTTCGTGCTGAGATGGCGTCGATTATAGCCATATTCTTTTGATTGGGGCCAGTTTCGGTTGCAACTTTGATATCTGGCACTATACCGATAGCGTGGATGTTTTCCCCTTTGGGAGTGTTGTACTGGGCGATAGTGAGCTTGATAGCATTGCCGTCGTTCAGTATGGGGATCAGGCTTTGTACTGTGCCTTTGCCGAAGCTGGTTTCACCGAGCAGCTTGGCGCGACCATTCTCTTGTAGGGCTGCGGCGAGGACTTCGGAGGCGGAGGCCGAGCCTTTATTGATCAGCACTAACATAGGCACATTGGTCAGCATGGTTTGGGGGGAGGCGTAATAGTCGGAATTGGCATCGAAGAAGCGGCCTGAGGTAGAGACGATTCGTCCTTTAGCTAGAAACAGGTCGGCAATTTTGATTGCCTGATCCAGCAAGCCGCCGGGATTATTGCGTAAATCTAAAATCAAGCCCGTAAGATGCGCGTTTTGCCACTGGCTTAAACTGCGCACCATATCCTCGGTGGAGTTTTCTTGAAAGCTGCTGAGCCTAATATAGCCGATATTACCATCCAGTAATGTGCTGGCGACAGATTGAATCGTAATAGTGCTGGGCTTAAGGGATACCTCGAACTGGGCGTCATCATTATGGTGCTTTAAGGTGAGGTGAATACTCTGATTGCTGAGGCTATGTTGTTTGATTTGATTGAGGATATCCGCAAGATTGGTTTCGGTGGTTGGCGTGTTATTTAGCTTGATAATGATGTCCCCCGCTTGGATGCCTGCCTGTTCGGCGGGCGAGTTCGCAAAGGGCGCGATAATGCTGATATGGTCTTTATCGCTGGCGACCTCAAAACCAAAGCCGAAGTATTCGCCGCGATTGGAGTCTTTTAAGTCGAGTAACTCTTGGTGATTTAAAAAGCTGGAATAGGGATCTAAGTGCTCAAAAATCCCTTTAATGGCCGCTTGCACCAGCTCATCTTTGGAAACGGTTTTAACGTAATAGGTTTCGACCGTTTCTAATACATCCTGCAATAGCGGGTAGTCGAAGTCACTCTGATATGATTTGGCATTCTCTTGGCTGGAGAGGCTAATGGATAGGCCTAGGCTTAGGCCGAGTCCAAGGCAGACGATATTGCGGATTAGATGTTTCATAGCCGTCCCCGATGTTGATGGGGACGGCCACCTTAGCGACAGTACTGATTAACGACAGTACTTGGCTGGATCGACCGCTTGCCCCTTATACCTTATTTCAAAGTATAGGCCAGGCTCTGTCTGTCCACCGGAACGTCCGACTAAAGCAATTGCTTCACCGGTTTTGACCATGTCTCCAGGGCTTTTTAACAGGGCCTGCGCATGGCCGTAGAGGCTCATATAACCTTTACCATGGTCTATCACCATCACCATACCAAAGCCTTTAAGCCAATCGGCATAGATGACTTTACCGCCAGAAACCGCGCGAATATTTTGTCCTTCGGGCGCAGAGAGCATAGTGCCTTTCCACACCACTTGGCCCGATCTCGGGCTGCCAAAACCAGCAGTAACACGGCCCTTTGTTGGCCATTTGAGTTTACCGCCTTGTTTATCGAAGCCTTCCATCGAAGGATTGTCACGCATGGCCTTAAGCGCTTGTTCAACCACCCGTTTTAAGCTGGCCTCTTCAATTTGCAGTTGTTCGAGTTCGGCACCTTTAGTATTTAAGGTGCGCTGTAATTCATTGAGGGTTAATTGGCGTTGATCTTGTTCTTGATTCAAGCGCTTAGATTGCACTTGTTGCTCGGCCATCAACTTAGTTAATTGTTTTTGCTTGCTGGTTTGGGTGACTTTAATCTCATCCAGCTCTGTGATGGTTTGTTTTAACTCGTTAATCGACTTCATCCGCGCTTTGTTGAGATATTGGTAATAGGCCAACATCCGCTCAATAGTGGCGGGACTTTGCTGATTCAGCATCATCTTAGTGTAATCGTGGTTACCGGCTAGGTATGCGCTCGCAAGTTGTTTTGAAAGCGTATTTTGCTGGCTCACCTTGAGGGTTTCTAACTCTTCCTGGCGTTGCTTGAGTTCGGCAAGCGTATTATCAATCTGCGCCAAACTGGTTTTGGTGCTATTGACCTTTTTGGCTGCCGCCGCAATCGCCTCTTCATCGCTGCGTAGCAGTGCGAGTAACTTTTCCCGCTGCTTACTGGTGTTTTTAAGCGCGCTTTGTTGTTGGTTGATTTGCGCTTGGATGGATTTCAACTCGGACTGACGCTTCTCCAAATCAGAAGCGTAGACCGAGAAAGATAACATCATAAAGCCAGCAATAATGCTGGCTTTAACGGGGAGTCGAGTGCTCACTAGGTAACAACTACTCTTTAACGTGGATTAAGGGCTTACCCGTCATCTCTGCGGGAATGGTTTCACCCATCAGGTGCAGAATCGTTGGGGCGACATCACTCAGTTTACCACCTTCATCTATGGTGGCGTCACGGCCAACAAACACAAAGGGTACGAGTTCACTGGTGTGCGCCGTATGGGCTTGGCCAGTGGTTTCGTCGGTCATCTGCTCGGCGTTGCCGTGGTCGGCGGTAATAATACATTCGCCGCCTACTTTTGCCAGTGCGTCAACTACGCGGCCGATACAGGCATCGACAGCTTCGCAGGCTTTAACCGCCGCATCGAAGTTGCCAGTATGACCCACCATATCACCGTTAGGGTAGTTACAGATAATCACATCGTATTTAGCGGATTCAATCGCTGCGACTAACTTATCCGTCAGCTCGGTTGAGCTCATCTCAGGTTGTAAGTCGTAGGTTGCCACTTTAGGTGAGTTGATCAGGATACGATCTTCACCGTTGAATGGCTCTTCCTTACCGCCGTTGAAGAAGAAGGTCACATGGGCGTATTTTTCAGTTTCGGAGATACGTAACTGAGTACGGCCACGATTTTGCAGCACTTCACCTAAAGTATTTACTAGGTTTTCAGAAGGATAGGCGATAGGCGCTTTGATATCAGCCGCGTATTCGGTCAGCGTTACAAAGTTAACCTTTGGCGTCACTGCACGTTCAAAACCGTCGAAATCGGCATTGATAAAGCTGCGGGTGATTTGACGAGCACGGTCGGCGCGGAAGTTCATGAAAATCAGCGCGTCGCCATCGTTCAAGCTGGCAACTTTGCCTTCGCTATCGGTAATGGCTGAAGACGACACAAACTCATCGTTTTCGTTACGCTCATAAGCGGCTTCTAACGCGGTCACGGCGTTATCGTATTGGAACTTCGCCTTGCCTTGGGTGATCAGATCGTAAGCCTGAGACACTCGGTCCCAACGGTTATCACGGTCCATAGCAAAGTAACGACCAATAATCGAGGCGATACGGCCATGGCCCAATGTAGTAAACAGATCATCAAAGTGGCTTAGGCTGCCTTTGGCGCTGCGAGGTGGGGTATCGCGACCATCCAAGAAAGCATGTAAGTACACTTTAGTGGCACCGCGTGCTACTGCCATGCGGCACATGGCTTCGATATGCTCTTCATGGCTGTGTACGCCACCGGGAGAGAGCAGACCCATAATGTGTACTGCACCACCAGCTTTTACTGCCGCATCAACGGCATCACAAAGGGCTGGATTTTGTTCAAACTCATGATCTGCAATGGCTTTGCTGATACGAGTCAGCTCTTGGTAAACGATTCGGCCAGAACCTAAGTTGATATGGCCTACTTCAGAGTTCCCCATCTGCCCATCGGGCAAGCCTACATCTAAGCCTGAACCTGAAATTAAACCGTGGGCATATTGGGCGTTGAGACGGTCGAGTACTGGTGTGTTAGCGTGGTAAATCGCATTCATATGCGTATTTTCACGGTAACCCCAGCCATCGAGGATCAACAACGCGATTGGACGTTTAGTTGTCGTCATGGTGATACCTTTAAAGTTTAAGGAAGCTAAAGAAATCTGAAATTGGTTAAATATTACTACGTAAGCGGGGTACGAAAAAGCGCTTTACCTAGATTAAGGTCATCGAATCGCTATTTGAGGAGATTCTGTGAGCGCCAAGAGAAGCGAGATGGCGCAAGGGCTGAGCTGTGTTCTAGAACTGTGACTAAACTGCTGCAATCTGCCAAGGCAATGGGTATACTCTGTGCCCTTATCGAATTTTTCGCCATTTATACGGGCTGTAACCATGCAAGAATATATCGAATTTTTTAAGGCTCACACTATGCTAAGTCTGGCTTGGGTGGGTTTGTTTGTAATGCTTGTGGTCAGTGTGATCAAATCGAGCTTCTCTAAAATCAAAAATGTCACTCATCAAGAACTCACCACTATGGTGAACAGACAAGACGCTAAAGTCGTGGATGTGCGTTCAAATGACGAATTCCGCAAGGGCCATATTGTTGATGCAGTTAACGTTACGCTCGCGGATATCAAAAATAATCAGGTTTCTGCCCTTGAAAAGTTTAAAGGTAGTCCCATTATACTGGTATGCAATGCTGGCATGACCTCGTCTCAAGCGGCTCAGCTTTTAAGTAAACAAGGTTTTGAAAACCTGTATAACTTGAAAGGTGGTATGGGTGAATGGCAGGCAGCGAATATGCCTGTTTCAAAAAGCAAAAGATAAGTTGTCGGCGGCAGTTATGCGCTGTGCTGCATAGTTAATTGATTGTGCAGCAGTAGCGTCATCATTGTTTGGCATACTAATCCTGCAGTCACTAAGGGCTTTATTAAGTGTTTAGATTGACTTCACAAGTACCCGTTAAGGGAAAGTAGGGACGGTACTGAGATCTAATACAGGCCTCGTAATAAGCCCGAGCTAAATTGACAAAAAGCCAGCCACAAAAGCGCTGGCATAACATTGATAGGATAGGTAGGAAATTATGGCTGAAGTAGCAAACAACGAACAACAAGCCCCACAATTCAACATCCAACGTGTTTACACTAAAGATGTTTCTTTCGAAACACCTAACAGCCCAGCTGTATTCCAAAAAGAATGGAATCCAGAAGTTAAGTTAGATTTAGACACTCGCAGCGCTAAATTAGCCGATGACGTATACGAAGTGGTTCTGTCTTTGACTGTGACTGCACAAAACGCTGGCGAAACTGCATTCCTGTGTGAAGTACAACAAGCGGGTATCTTCTCAATCGCAGGTCTAACTGAGCCACAACTGGCTCACTCATTAGGTGCATACTGCCCTAACATCCTATTCCCATATGCGCGTGAAGCTGTAGGTAGCTTAGTGGGTCGTGGTACTTTCCCACAACTGAACTTAGCACCAGTAAACTTCGACGCGCTGTTCGCACAATACGTGCAACAACGTCAAGCCGCAGCAGCTGCACCCGCAGCCGAAGAAGCTAACGCTTAATTACATGAAAAACTCTGCCGATATCACGGTGTTAGGGGCGGGCTCTTATGGCACTGCCCTTGCCATCTCTTTAGCCAGCAATGGTCATAAGACCTTGTTGTGGGGGCACGATCCTGCCCATATGCAGACGCTCGCTCAGGACAAATGCAACCAAGCGTTCTTGCCTGGTATTGCCTTTCCTGAGTGTTTACATATCGAAGCCGACTTAGCCAAAGCCTTAGCGGCCAGCAATAATGTGCTGATTGTCGTACCTAGCCATGTGTTTGGCTCGGTATTGGCCCAAGCTAAACCTTTGTTACGCCAAGATGCTCGCATCGTATGGGCAACCAAAGGACTCGAGCCTGAAACCGGACGTTTGCTGCAAGATGTGGCCCGTGATGTGTTAGGCGAGCAATATCCGCTGGCGGTATTGTCAGGACCGACGTTCGCGAAGGAATTAGCCATGGGATTACCTACGGCGATTTCGGTTGCGGGCACTTGTCCTAAATTTACCGCTGAGCTAGTGGAATTGCTGCACAGCCCTAAACGCTTACGTGTTTACGCTAACGACGACTTTATCGGCCTGCAATTAGGCGGCGCGGTGAAGAACGTTATCGCGATTGGTGCGGGGATGTCAGACGGTATTGGCTTTGGTGCTAATGCCAGAACGGCGTTAATCACCCGCGGTTTAGTCGAGTTAACCCGCTTAGGCGAAGCCTTAGGCGCCAGTACTGCCACTTTTATGGGGATGGCTGGATTAGGCGACCTAGTGTTAACTTGTACCGACAACCAATCCCGTAACCGCCGCTTTGGTTTAGCCTTAGGTAAAGGCTGCGATGTGGATACCGCCCAGGCCGAAATCGGCCAAGTGGTTGAAGGTTATCGCAATACTAAAGAAGTGTTTACCCTGGCGAAGCGCATGGGCGTCGAAATGCCGATCACCGAGCAAATCTACCAAGTGTTATACCAAGGCAAAGCGCCCTTGGATGCCGCCAAAGAACTGCTCAGCAGAGAAAAAAAATCAGAAACGCCAGCGCAATAAAGCGCAAGCCGTGATGATGCTGAATAAAATAAAGGGTGCTAAAATAGCGCCCTTTTTTATGTCCGATCGCTATCGCCTTAATGTTACCGGCAGCAGTCGGGCATTGGCTGTATCCATTAAGTGTGGATGCTGAATGCGGAATATCTACCCCAATATCAAAGATCAATACCGTAACTCAGTCTTTGAACTATTTGGGGTGATAGGCAATAGCTAAATCAATTTATCGACTGGAGTATAAGTGTGAAACATCATGATGTAATTATTATCGGAGCCGGCGCCGCAGGATTAATGTGTGCTGCAACAGCGGGTTACCGAGGTCGTGATGTACTGGTACTCGATAATGCCAAGCAGGCAGGGCGTAAAATCCTGATCAGCGGTGGTGGCCGTTGTAACTTTACTAACCTGAAAGTCGAGCCCGCCAACTTTATCTGTGGCAACCCGCACTTTGTTAAATCCGCATTGGCACGTTATCCGTCGCAGCAGTTTATCGAACTGGTTGAGCGCCACGGCATTGAATACCACGAGCGCGACCATGGCCAGCTGTTCTGTAATGACTCGGCCAAAGAGATAGTCACTATGCTGCTGACCGAATGTGAATGGGCGGGTGTGAGCATTAAGCTGCGTACCGATATTCTGGCGGTGAGCAAAACCGAGGCTGGCCGCTTTGAGCTAAATACCTCAAATGGCGAGTTAAGTTGTGACTCCTTAGTGATCGCCACCGGCGGTTTATCTATGCCAAAACTCGGCGCCACGCCCTACGGCTATCAATTGGCCGAGCAGTTTGGGCTTAAGGTGTTGCCAACTCACGCGGGTCTGGTGCCTTTTACTTGGCACAGCGAAGATAAAATTCGCTTCGAACCGCTGTCGGGCATTGCCGTACCGAGCCGTATTACCGCCAAAGATGGTACCGCCTTTAGCGAAGCCTTGCTCTTTACCCACAGAGGCTTATCTGGCCCCGCTATTTTGCAGATTTCCAACTATTGGAAAGCTGGCGAAACCATAGAAATCAATCTATTACCCAATATGGATGCCGCACAGGCCTTAGAACAACAGCTGGCCGCACATCCTAAACAGAGTCTGCGTAATACCTTAAGTCAGTGGTTACCTAAGCGGCTGGTGGAGGTGTTATTTGATGAAGCTTTACTCAACAAAGCCTTAAATCAGCTGGTTCATGCAGAGCGCGCCAAGTTAGTCGACGATCTGCACTGCTGGACAGTCTTAATGAATGGCACCGAAGGCTATCGCACCGCTGAAGTCACTCTCGGCGGCGTGGATACCCATGAACTCTCCTCCAAAACCATGGAAGCCATAAAAGTCCCCGGCCTGTTTTTTATCGGCGAAGTGATGGACGTAAGCGGTTGGTTAGGCGGCTTTAACTTCCAATGGGCCTGGGCATCTGGTGTGGCCGCTGGACAAGCGGTTTAGTCTGTTTGGGAACAATAAAGTTTGAAGAAATATTTAGAAAAATTAAATGAACTAGAAAACGCTTGTCATAACAATTTTAAGGATGACTCAGATGAACATTGGGTTGATGAAGAATACGTCCGTATAAGAGTTGATGCTCTCAAGTTGCTAAGTAGCGCAAGCAAAGAGTTAGAAGCGAATGAACTTACTAGTTTTAGATTGAAAATAGTACAGTTCTTTTGTGCCAATATGGGATGTCATTTAGATATTAAAGTGCTTGAATCTGAAGATGCAAATGTACTGTCGCATAATGAGATCGAATTAATATTGGGAAATTCTCAGTTAGCGCGGTGGTATACGTAAATTTACGAACAAAAACACAGACACCCAGCCTTAATAGCGCGGTAGCTAACCTCCGACTATGCTTTGGTTAAGCATTGAACATGGAGGTTTGTATGCCGCGCCCTCGCAGAACTCAGATAAGTCTTGAAGACACCCCTTATTACCATTGCTGTAGCCGCGTTGTTCGGCGGGCATTTTTATGTGGTGATGATACCTATTCGGGTAAAAACTATGACCATCGCCGCGCTTGGGTCGAATCGCTATTGTTTGAACTTGAAGCGGTTTTTGCTATTGATGTGGCGGCCTTTGCGGTGATGTCGAATCATCTGCATCTGGTGCTGCGAGTCGATATCGAGACTGCCAATCGTTGGACTGACCGCGAAGTGCTTGAGCAGTGGCATAAGTTGTTTAAAGGCGATGAGTTAACGCGAAAATTTGTTAAAGGTGAGTTGGTTGAATCTCATCAGGTCAACAGATTAAAGCACTCAATCGCCCTTTATCGTAGTCGATTATGTGATATCTCATGGTTTGTGCGCTGCCTCAACGAACCGATTGCAAGACAAGCAAATCAAGAAGATAACTGCACAGGTAGGTTCTGGGAAGGGCGGTTTAAATCCCAAGCCCTACTCGATGAAGCCGCTGTGCTAGCTTGTATGACTTACGTCGATTTAAATCCCATCAGAGCACAACTCGCTGATACACCA
>NZ_AKZL01000122.1:0-11176 GCF_000282755.1 Shewanella sp. POL2 | reverse complement strand
AAACAGCTTTCCGAATTAATTTGCTGCCTGCATAAAGATAAGACAGGTAGTGAATAACAAATTTGCTTGGTGACAATAGCATTGTGGTCCCACCTGATCCCATCCCGAACTCAGAAGTGAAACGCAATCGCGCCGATGGTAGTGTGGGGTCTCCCCATGTGAGAGTAGGTCATCGCCAAGCGCCTAATTAAACAATCAAGCCAGCTGAATAAGCTGGCTTTTTTGTTTTTCGCGTTTGCCATCTTTAGATTGTGATTTTGAAATCACTCATTCCAATTTTCAGCCTCTTTCGCTCACACACCCCTGATGTGCGCTAAATCGCGACTGACTACCTTATTTTCTTCACACTACTGAACCATATCTCCCAAAGGTCAACTCTTGCTATTACTTCAGAGGTTACTTACCTTATGCAGTAACTTATTGGGGTAGCTAAGGATCTATGATGAAGTTAGAGATGATTTGTACTGGGGAAGAGGTGCTGTCGGGTCAGATTGTTGATACTAACGCTGCTTGGTTTGCCAGCACTATGATGGAGCATGGCATTGAGATCCAAAGGCGCGTTACAGTCGGGGATCGTCTCGAGGACTTAATTGCGGTTTTCCAAGAGCGTAGTTTGCATGCCGATGTGATTTTAGTGAATGGCGGCTTGGGGCCGACCAGTGATGATATGTCTGCCGAGGCAATGGCTAAGGCTAAAGGCGAGCCTCTGGTTGAGAATCGTGAATGGCGTCAACGTTTAGAAGATTGGTTTACGCGCAATAACCGTGAAATGCCAGTGAGTAATTTAAAGCAGGCAATGCTGCCTGAGTCTGCGGTGATGGTGGATAACCCCGTCGGCACGGCCTGTGGATTTAGAGTGAAGCTGAATCGAGCTTGGTTGTTCTTCACCCCTGGCGTGCCATTTGAACTCAAGCATATGGTGACGGAACAGTTTATTCCTTTTATCCGTGCAGAGTTTGACCTTGACGCTAAGGTGGCGCTGAAGAAGTTGCTGACCATAGGTCATGGCGAGTCTTCCCTTGCCGACAAAATCGAGCCATTGGAGTTGCCTGAGGGGATTACCATTGGCTATCGCTCCTCAATGCCACATATTGAGATTAAGATCTTTGCCCGCGGTGAGAAGGCGATTGCTTTGCTGCCACGGGTGACTGGGCACATCAAAATGGTGCTGGGTACTGCGGTTGTCGCCGAAGATAAAGCGACGCTTGCCGAGGAAATCCATGCGAAGTTACTGAATTCTGGCTTGACCTTAAGTGTTGCCGAGTCTTGCACGGGTGGGATGATTACTAGTCAGTTAGTGGATTTCCCCGGCAGCTCTTCCTATTTGCAACACGGTCTGGTGACTTACAGTAACGAGTCTAAGGTGCGAGTGTTAGGTGTTAATCCGGCGACGTTAGACGATCACGGCGCAGTGTCTATTCCCACGGTCGAAGAAATGGCCAAGGGCGCGCGTGCTATCTTAGACAGTGATTTTGCCTTAGCGACCAGTGGAATAGCGGGACCAGATGGCGGAACCGAAGAGAAGCCCGTCGGTACAGTAGCAATTGCCTTGGCTACCCGCAGTGGCGTCTACAGCCAAATGATAAAACTGCCGCGACGTTCACGGGATTTAGTGCGTAGCTTAAGTGCGGCAGTGGCCTACGATATGTTAAGACGTGAATTACTCACCGAAGCTGTGATTGTGGATTATCAATCGATAGGGCGTTTCAGCAAGTAACTCTTTGGATACTTACGGGTTTTAGTCAGTCTAGCTTGATTAACAAAAATGCTCCCGAGGGAGCATTTTTTATGGCGAATGGTTTGCAACGCAAGCCGTTATTTAGTGAACTTAAGGACTAATTTGCCTGGGACGACTTGAATGCTCTCGGTCATCTTGGCCATCAGCGCTTGGTTACTATCCTTCGTATCGAGCACATAAACGGGCTGATTCTCGAGGAAATGCCTTAAGTAGCCCATCACTTGTGGTGTCGCGCTACTGATGGCTTTCTCGATATCCTTGGGTGTTGACTCGACTTTCACCAATTCAAGCTGGCGTAGGTAGACGCTGTGGGTGGCACTGTCATACCAAGGCTTAGCCTCAAAGGTGGTTGAAAGCTGCGCCTTTAATGGATAAATAGGGTTAGTGATGGACACCTGAGTGGTTGCACTTACGCTCATAGTGTCAGGCTTTTCACCGAGTCTGACACTGATGTCGTTAATGCGCACTTGCGCGCCCACGAGTTGATTACCTTGTTTTACCTCAAAATGGATCTCTTTGCTGAGATACTGCTCCATTTCATGCTCGCTGATACTGTACTGCGTGACGCAGCCGCCAAGTAGTACAGATAATCCCAAGCAAAGGCTAAGCGTGAGTTTTTTCATTAACCTGTGTTTCTCATGCCCGCCGCGACACCTGCAATCGTCAGCATTAAGGCGAGTTGCACGTGTTCGGAAGCGGGAGCTTCGGTTGTTTCCTTGCGGGTACGAGCTAATAACTCGGTCTGCAGGAAGTTTAATGGATCGATATAGGGATTGCGCAGTTTGACTGATTCGCGATTCCACGGTGTATGCGCCATTAAGGTATCCGATTTAGTCAGCTCCAGCACCACTTTAATGCCGAGATCTAAACGCTGGCGTAAAGTTTCGCCTAAGTGGTGAAGATTGGGCGGAACTAAGCAGGTTTCATAGTAACGCGCTAAGTTAGGTTCCGCCTTGGCGTACACCATTTCTAGCATTGAAATCCGCGTGCTAAAGAAGGGCCATTCACGATCCATATCCTGTAGCAAACCCATTTCGCCACGTTGGCAGGCAGCCTGTAATGCTTCACCGGCGCCGAGCCATGCTGGCAACATTAAGCGGTTTTGAGACCAAGCGAAAATCCAAGGAATGGCACGTAAACTCTCGATACCGCCATCGACACGACGTTTTGCTGGGCGACTGCCTAATGGTAATTTGCCTAGTTCAACCTCCGGAGTGGCTGCACGGAAATAAGGCACAAAATCAGGTTCTTCACGCACGATACCGCGGTAAGCACTCACTGACTCCTCTGCAATCCGCTCCATACAATTGCGCCATTCCTGCTTAGGCTCGGGCGGCGGAAGCAAGGTCGCTTCTAACACCGCAGAGGTGTACAGGGCTAAGCTTTGCACCGCCAATTTCGGCAGGCCGAACTTAAAGCGGATCATCTCACCTTGTTCGGTGACGCGAATACGACCGTCAACTGAGCCGGGCGGTTGCGACAGAATCGCTTTGTGAGCTGGGCCGCCGCCACGACCAATACTGCCACCACGACCATGGAACAGCGTCAGCTTAACGCCAGCCTGTTTACAGACGGCGACTAATTGCTCCTGTGCGCGATATTGCGCCCAAGCGGCCGCCATTACACCCGCGTCTTTGGCCGAGTCTGAATAACCGATCATCACCTCTTGCATACCTTTGGTGTAACCACGGTACCAGTCGATATCGAGCAGTGCGGTAATACACTCGGCGGCGTTATTTAAGTCGCTTAAGGTTTCAAATAGCGGCACAACACGCATTGGATGAGTGCAGCCAGTTTCTTTGAGCAGTAATAATACGGTTAATACATCTGAAGGCTTGCTCGCCATCGAGATCACATAGGAGCCCAACGCCTTAGCAGGATGTTTAGCAATTAAGCGGCAAGTGTTAAGCACTTCGGCCACATCGGCAGAAGGTTGCCAGTTGCTTGGGATCAGCGGGCGACGGTTACTGAGTTCACGCAGCAAGAAGGCTTGTTTTTCGGTTTCATCCCAATGGTTAAAGTCACCCATACCTAGATAGCGGGTTAACTCTGCAAGTACATCGCAGTGGCGGCCTGCGTCTTGGCGGATGTCGAGCCTTAACATATGGATGCCAAAACAAGCGAGACGGCGCAGAATGTCGAGGAGTAAACCGTTAGCAATCAAACGCATGCCGCAGTCACATAAACTCTTATACAGCATCTCTAGCGGCGCTTTCAGATCGCTTTCTTGCCAAATCAGCGTCGATTTATCGACTTCAGGGTTATGGCCTTCGATGCGGGCGTTTAAGTAGTCGATGGTGTCGCGTAGTTTTTGTCTTAATGAACGCAGCACAAAACGATAGGGTTCGCAACTATTGTTGGTATATGCCATCAACTCGCTGTTGGCTTCTTCCATCGATAACTCGCCAACCAGCAACACTATATCCTTGAGGAATAAACGGGCGGCGGCATGGCGATTACGATCTAACACTTCTTGGGTGACTTTAGCGGTTACAAAAGGGTTGCCGTCGCGATCGCCACCCATCCAGCTTGAGAAGCGCACCGGTGCGATATCGATAGGCAATTGCTGGCCTGTGCGATCTTGTACTTGATCGTTGAGCTGCCTTAAAAAGTCGGGGACAGCATGCCAGAGGGATTCTTCAATGGTGGATAATCCCCAGCGGGCTTCATCCACAGGCGTTGGGCGTTCACGGCGAATTTCATTGGTGTGCCAGATTTGGGCGATTAACTGGCGCAGACGCAGATTAATTTGGCGGCGCTCTCTGTCCGACAGTTGATTGTTTTCTTGCTCGGCGAGGCAATCCACAATCGCAGCATATTTTTGGATCAGTGTGCGGCGAGAGATTTCCGTTGGATGCGCGGTGAGGACTAAGTCGATATCCAGCGTTTTTAAGCAATCCAACATCTTGGTTTGATCGATACGGCCATTCAGCATGCGGCCAAGCAACTGTTCGACCGGATCCGGTACGCAAACCAGCTCATCGCAGTTACGGCTAATAGTATGAAATTGTTCGGATAAGTTTGCTAAGTTGAGGAATTGGTTAAAGGCTTTAGCAAAAGGCACTAACTCTTCATCGGGGAGCGCCGTGAGCAGTTCTAGCATTTGCTCCCGTGCTGCTTCATCGCCACGGCGGGAATCTTTTGCGAGTTTACGAATTTGCTCAACCTTCTCGAGGAAAGAATCACCGAGGTGGGTGCGCATCGTATCGCCCAAGATTTGCCCTAACATACTCACGTTCGATCTTAACGACGCATACATGTCGGTCACATTGTCTGCCACATTACCTGCCATAGTTACTCCGAATTGAAAAATATAAAAATCCGCAATATACCCAAACAACCTGTAGGTGATGAGAGTCTTCAGGTCGCTTGGGTATATAGCCCGCTAGCACAATACCCACCACTGAGGGCAATGGTCAACAGCAGAACTTATAACTTATACGACTGGCTTATCTTATATGCAACTAATCACGATAATTGTTGAAGAATATTCAATATAAATGCGAGCTAACGCAATATTTTATTATGTTTAGTGGAAGTGAATATGAACTGCATCATTTTCGGCTTTGCGGGTATGTGTATTCGGTGTTAATAAAAAGGACTGATTTTTCCGTCTTTCATCTATAGATAACTGAGTTATTAAGCAGTTAGTGAAGTATTGTGTTATTTGCTAAGCGTGCTTGAACGCAGATAAAAGATAAAATTTAATAAAAATATATATTCACATATATTGCATAAATAGATCTTTGTGGTAGTCTAGCCAGCAGTTGAGATGAGTCACCCCTTGTGACCTGTAGAGTAAATATCATGATGTATAGCGTTAAGCCGTCAGTGAATAAAATAACGACCCATTACGATTTCCTACGACGATAGTCTTGTCATCATAGATATACGCTGGTGCGTGTACGCTATTCATCTATTCTTTAAGTCTCTTTGATTCGGTTTATAAAAATACATATGAAAAACATCGCCATTATCGGTGCCAGTGGTTACACAGGCGCACAACTAACAGCTTTAGTCCATGCGGAGTCTGAATTATCGATTCAAGGTCTGTATGTCTCTGAAAATAGTTTAGATAAAGGTAGAGCTTTAGCAGATTTGTACCCTGTCTACAGTCACATTGACTTAGCTCTGTCACCACTGACCGAAGAAGCGAAGGCGAAGATCGTCGCCGAGGCGGATGCCGTGGTGTTAGCGACCGAACATTCGGTGAGTTTGCATTTAGCGGCGTGGTTCTATAACCAAGGTTTAGCCGTGTTTGACTTAAGCGGTGCCTATCGGTTCAGCGATGTGGCGCAGTACCCTAAGTGGTACGGTTTTGAGCATGAATATCCCGAAGTGTTGGCCAAGGCTGTCTATGGTCTAGCCGAGTGGAATGCCAAAGAAGTCGCCGCGACTAAAATGATTGCTGTGCCAGGTTGTTACCCAACAGCATCATTAACAGCATTGAAACCATTAAAGAATTTACTGACGTCAGCCTATCCAGTGATCAATGCGGTTAGTGGTGTGACGGGCGCGGGTCGTAAGGCACAGCTGCATACTAGTTTTTGCGAAGTGAGCCTCACACCCTACGGCGTATTAGGCCACAGACATCAACCCGAGATTGCCACTCAACTGGGGCAAGAGGTGATCTTCACGCCGCACCTAGGCAACTTCAAGCGCGGCATTTTAGCAACCATCACGGTACAGCTAAAACCAGGCACCACCACCGCCGATGTGGCTGCGGCATACAGTGTTTATGACCAAGCTCCGCTGGTGACGGTGAAACAGAACCAGTTCCCGAAAGTGGATGATGTGGTGCTGACTCCGAATTGCCACTTAGGTTGGAAGTTTGATGAGAACAGTGGCTACTTAGTGGTTGCCAGTGCCATCGACAATTTGATGAAAGGCGCGGCGAGCCAAGCCCTGCAATGCATAAAGATTCACTTTAACCTTTAACCGTTCATCCTTATTTAAGAGAGTCGTCAAGATGTCTACCAACAACTCAGTATTAGTTCTTAAAGTCGGCGGCGCCCTGCTGCAGTGTGAAATGGGGATGGCGCGTTTAATGGATACCGCCGCAGCAATGATCGCAAATGGTCAGCAGGTGCTGATGGTGCATGGCGGTGGCTGTTTGGTCGATGAGCAATTAGCCGCAAACGGCATGGAAACCGTCAAGTTAGAAGGCCTGCGGGTGACCCCGCCTGAACAAATGCCGATTATTGCCGGTGCACTGGCTGGCACATCAAACAAGATCCTCCAAGGCGCAGCGACAAAAGCTGGGATTGTGAGTGTGGGCATGAGCTTAGCCGATGGCAACACGGTATCGGCCAAGATTAAAGATGAGCGTTTAGGGTTAGTGGGCGAGGTTTCTCCTAAGGACGCGACTTACCTCAAGTTTATTCTGTCCCAAGGCTGGATGCCGATTTGTAGCTCAATTGCCATGATGGACGATGGCCAAATGCTGAACGTGAACGCCGACCAAGCGGCGACGGTATTAGCTAAGTTGGTCGGTGGCAAGTTGGTGCTGCTATCGGATGTGTCTGGCGTGCTCGATGGTAAAGGTCAATTAATCCCTTCATTGAATGGTAAGCAGATTGCCGAGTTGGTTAAGCAAGGCGTGATCGAAAAGGGAATGAAAGTAAAAGTTGAAGCTGCGCTCGAAGTGGCGCAGTGGATGGGGCAGGCGGTTCAAGTGGCCTCATGGCGTGATGCAAGCCAATTAGTCGCATTAGCAAAAGGTGAGGCCGTGGGCACACAAATCCAACCATAAGCGGAGTAGGTTATGAAGCATTTACTATCGATAAAAGAGTTAACCCAGCAGCAGTTGCTGGATCTGATTACCTTGGCAAAGACGATTAAAGCGAATCCCGCTGAGTATCGTCATGCACTGGACGGTAAGAGTGTGGTGATGTTATTTGAAAAGCCATCCCTGCGTACTCGTGTTAGCTTCGATATCGGTATTAACAAGCTCGGCGGCCACTGTTTATACCTAGACCAACAAAATGGTGCCTTAGGTAAGCGGGAATCGGTCGCTGACTTTGCTTCTAACCTGTCCTGTTGGGCCGATGCCATTGTGGCGAGAACGTTCTCCCACAAGACCATCGAACAATTGGCCGAGTTTGGCACTGTGCCTGTGATAAATGCGCTTTCGGATTTATATCATCCCTGCCAAGCGCTGGCCGATTTCTTAACCTTGGCCGAGCATTTTGAAAATATCAGTGATGTTAAGTTAGCGTACGTAGGTGACGGTAATAACGTGACGAATTCATTGATGTATTGCGCGGCCATTCTCGGTGCCACCATGACAGTGATCTGCCCTGCGGGTCACTTTCCTGATGGCTACGTCGTGGCCGAAGTGCAAGAGCTCGCGAGCCGATATGGCGGCAAGGTTGTACTGTCTTCTGATATTGGTGCTATCGAAGGTCACGATGCTATCTATACTGATACTTGGATTTCCATGGGAGATCCAACACCGTTAGCGGAAATTAAGGATAAGTTTGCACCTTATCAGGTCAATAAGGCCTTGATGGCGAAAGCGGGTGCTCACTTCTTTATGCACTGTTTACCCGCTCACCGCGGTGTTGAAGTGACCGATGAAGTGATGGATGGCGAAGGCTCCTTGATCCTGCAACAAGCTGAGAATCGGATGCACGCCCAAAATGCAGTACTGGTAACCCTATTTAGTTAATTTAACCCTGTTTAGCAGCCTACTTTCTCCAAGGTGAGAAACGAGTTATAGGAATTTAAGATGTCTATCGAGAACAAAAATACTGGCGTGAAAAAAGTCGTTTTAGCCTATTCGGGTGGTCTAGATACTTCGGCCATTATTCCTTGGTTAAAAGAAACCTACGACAACTGTGAAATCATCGCCTTTTGCGCTGACGTTGGTCAGGGTGAAGAAGAGTTAGTGGGTCTGACTGAAAAGGCATTAGCCTCAGGCGCGTCTGAATGCCATATCGTCGATCTGAAAGAAGAATTCGTTAAAGATTACATCTACCCAACCATGGCAACGGGGGCGATTTACGAAGGGACTTACTTGTTAGGTACTTCAATGGCGCGTCCAATCATCGCGAAGGCGCAGGTTGAAGTGGCGCGTAAAGTGGGTGCAGATGCCCTGTGTCACGGTTGTACCGGTAAGGGTAACGACCAAGTGCGTTTCGAAGGTTGCTTTGCGGCATTAGCGCCTGATTTAAAAGTGATTGCACCATGGCGTGAATGGACCATGCAGAGCCGTGAAGATCTGCTGGCTTACTTAGCTGAGCGTAATATTAAGACGTCGGCTTCTGCCACTAAGATCTACAGCCGTGATGCCAACGCATTCCACATTTCCCACGAAGGTGGCGAGTTGGAAGATCCATGGAACGAGCCAAGCAAAGGTGTGTGGACGCTGACTGCCGATCCGGAAGATGCGCCAAACGAAGCAGAATATGTGTCACTTGAAGTCGAAAATGGTCGTGTGACTAAAGTAAACGGTGAAGCATTAACGCCTTACGCTGCACTGATGAAGCTGAACACCATCGCTGCACCACATGGCGTGGGTCGTATCGACATCACTGAAAACCGTTTAGTGGGCATGAAGTCCCGTGGTTGCTACGAAACCCCAGGCGGCACTGTGATGTTTGCCGCGCTACGCGCGATTGAAGAGTTAGTGCTGGATAAAACCAGCCGTACTTGGCGCGAGCAAGTGGGTGCCCAAATGGCACACTTAGTATACGACGGTCGTTGGTTTACACCTCTGTGTAAGTCGCTGCTGGCGGCATCTGAGTCCTTAGCCGAGTCTGTCAACGGTGAAGTTGTGGTTAAACTCTACAAAGGTCACGCGATTGCCGTTAAGAAACGTTCGCCAAACAGCTTGTACTCTGAAGCGTTTGCGACCTTCGGTGAAGACCAAGTGTACGACCAAAAACACGCAGAAGGCTTTATCCGTCTGTACTCGTTAGCGAGCCGTATCCGCGCGCTCAACGCTAAGTAATAGGCAGACTCAAAGGGCGCCTAGCGCCCTTTTTTATATCTTAAGTTTTAATGGCTTTAACGTATTCAAAGCAGTGACCGAGGGGATTGAGCATGGCTTTATGGGGTGGAAGATTTCAGGGCGAAACCAGCGCGCTATTTAAATTATTCAACGATTCACTGCCGGTGGATTATCGTTTGTTTGAGCAGGATGTAGTTGGCTCTATCGCTTGGGCCGATGCAATTGCTAGCGTTGGCATTATCACTGCCACTGAATGCAGTGACTTGAAGAAAGCGTTGAACGAGCTGCTGGTGGAAGTGAAGGGCGATCCTGCGATTATTCTCGCCTCGGGCGCGGAAGATATTCACAGTTTCGTGGAATCTGCGTTGATCGCCAAAGTCGGCGATCTGGGAAAAAAACTCCATACGGGCCGTAGCCGTAACGACCAAGTCGCTACCGACTTAAAACTCTGGTGCCAATCCGAAGGTGCGGCATTAGTGGCTCGCCTACAAACCTTACGCAGCGAACTTATCGCGCTTGCTGAGCGTGAATTTGATGCTGTAATGCCAGGCTATACTCACTTGCAACGTGCTCAACCTGTGACCTTCGGCCATTGGTGTTTAGCCTATGTGGAAATGATTGAGCGTGATCTTAGCCGCTTAACCGATGCCTTAAAGCGCGCCAATACCTGTCCGCTCGGTTCGGGTGCATTGGCGGGCACAGCCTATCAAATGGATAGATATGCGCTTGCAGCAGCACTGAACTTTGCTTCGCCAACCTTAAACAGTTTGGATAGCGTGTCGGATCGCGACCATGTGGTTGAGCTGTGCGGAGCCGCCTCTATCAGCATGATGCACTTAAGCCGCATGGCCGAAGATTTGATTTTCTTTAACTCGGGTGAAGCGGGCTTTATCTCATTAAGTGATGAAGTGACCTCGGGGTCATCGTTAATGCCACAAAAGAAAAACCCCGATGCGCTGGAGCTTATTCGCGGTAAAACGGGCCGTGTGTACGGCAGTTTAGTGGGTATTCTCACCACCATGAAAGCCCTGCCTCTGGCCTACAACAAAGACATGCAGGAAGACAAAGAAGGGTTGTTCGACGTGGTCGACAGCTGGGCTATTTGCTTGGATATGGCGGCATTAGTCTTATCTGGCTTAGTCGTTAACCGCCCGAATGCGCTGTTAGCCGCGCAGCAAGGTTATGCCAACGCGACCGAATTGGCGGATTATCTGGTGTCTAAGGGCATGCCATTCCGCGAAGCGCACCATGTCGTCGGTGTGGCCGTGGTTGCGGCGATCGCTAAGAAGATCCCGTTAGAAGGTTTTACGCTGGCCGAGTTTAAAACCTTTGCCGATATCATCGAAGATGATGTGTATCCCAACCTTACCATCGAAGCCTGTTTGGCAAAACGTGATGTCCTCGGCGGCACAGCGTTGACTCAGGTTAAGCAAGCGATTGCGACTAAAAAAGCGGGTTAATGCAAAGTAGGTTAATCTTAGGCG
>NZ_AKZL01000121.1:0-11195 GCF_000282755.1 Shewanella sp. POL2 | reverse complement strand
CCAGGCCCGATGCGGGTTTGCGATGTGCTGGTGCCCACATTCATGGCATAGCCAATTGAGGGAACCCAGCATGAACGAAGTCGAAGCAGTGAAGAACCGCGACACCATCAAGCTTATCAGTTACCTGCTCGAACGTCACTTTGGTCAGCAGATGGCCGATGTCTGGAATATCGGTCTTAATCTGGCCCTTAGGATCTCTGACTTACTGGCCATCAAGTTCAGCGATATCAACGGCGACCGCTTAACTATCATTGAGCAGAAGACCGGTAAACGCGCCAGCATCAAACTCAACCCGAAGACGCTGGCATTGATTGAGGCGATCCACCAGCGTCACCCTGAGCATATCTACCTGTTCCAATCCCACCGCTCGAGCCAAGCCAAAGACCGGCAGGCCCCCGCGAAACCACTGACACGGCGTGCAGTCGCCAAAGCGTTTGCCTTTGTCGGTGATGATATCAAGTTAGCCCTGGGCACCCACTCGATGCGTAAAACCCGCGGCTATCACCTATATCAAGCCTGCAAAGACCTTGGTCGGGTGATGCGCATGCTGCGGCATCAATCGGAAGCGGTCACCCTGCGTTATATCGGCATCACTCAACAGCAAATAGATAAGGACTTTGTCGAGCTGGAAATCTGAGTCAATCACACGTCTATTTCACCCGATTCAACCCATTAGCAGATGCGACCTAAGGGTATCTGCGTTGTTTTTCTTGGAGTCTATACCATGTATACATTTCATCCAGGTGATCATCTGGTCACCAATATCGATCCGCTTGGCTTAACCGAACACCATGGCCTGTATGTGGGTCATGGCCATGTGATCCACTTATCTAAACAGGGCATCATCGAAGAAATCGATCTGCAGCAATTTGCTGGTGGCCATAGCGTTAGAGTAAAGAAGTCCAGCATGTTTCCCCATCAGGCCATTGAACTTGCACGCAGTCAGCTGGGTCACAGTCCATACGGCGTAGCTACCAACAATTGCGAGCACTTCGTCAATGAATGCTTAGAAGGGAGCAGCACCTCTAATCAAGTCAGTAATCTTACCCACATTGCGCTGCAAGGCTCTGCCAGAGCAGGCTTACTGGGGAGCAGTGCTTCAAAGCTAGCCACGGGGACTGTCGCAAACGTCGTGTTAGCCTCTACCGCCATCAAAATGACCGGCGAATACCTAGGGCTACCCGATAACGTTAACACTCTGCTAGGCACGCCTGGAGATCTTGTCGCTAAACCTGCCGAATGCCTACTAAAAGGCACCAGCCAAACTCTAGGTGAAACTTATACTTGCTTACGCCAAGGAGAGATGACCGGTGCGGGGATCAAACTCGTCACCGGCAGTATAGAAACTGGCTTAAACACCGTGTTGACGACAGCAGAAGTGGGCATCAATGGTGTAAAAGCCGGTGCTGAGCTGATAGCCGATGCATGGCATTGGTTAAGGTCATAATGCTTCTGCGACGGTATTGAGTGCTAAGTCAGCCATTAGCCAAACCCTATAAACGAAGCGGCATGTCGCCGCTATCGTTTTTATCCTTATTGCGATTACGTTGAAGATTAGCGTGATGACGGCGTAACATTAGTGCCCAGTTAAGCGATACAAACTATCTTCTATCATCCTTGAGCTTTATGGCGTTGCTCGAGCAAACAAGTAAACCGTGTAAACAATATTTTTTGTACCACGTTATGCTAAGGTATTACCTAGTAGTACTTAGCATTACTTTTGGAGTCACAGATGAGCACAATCAAACCCGTGTCGGTAAAATTAGATGCCGATATTAAAGCCAGAGTCGAGCATTTAGCGGAAACCCGTAAACGTTCATCACACTGGATGATGCGTGAAGCGATCCGTGAATACGTTGAGAGAGAAGAGAAACGCGAAGCTTTGCAGCAAGAAGCGTTACGCGCATGGGAAGAACACCCGACATCAGGCTTGCATGTCACCGGTGACGAAGTGGTTAATTGGCTGGAGTCCTGGGGAAGAGAAAATGAAAAGACAGCCCCTACATGCCACAAATAGTCTTCACTGCCCTCACTGCATTACGTGATTTAGAACGCTTAGATGAATTTGTTCGCAGTAAAATTATCACAATGGCATAACCGGTCAACGCCCTCATTACTAATATCATTTACAAAATGGGAAAAATTCACTCGTATATTGCTAACAAAACAAATTCAGAATTATGAATGGCCTCCATTTGATGTCTGGCGTCCGACTACAACCATAATGATGTCGTCTATCACCATAGTGTTTACTATCCACTTTAGCAAAATAACTTAAGCGTATAAATAAGACTCGTAATTCAAAAGTTTTAGTAAAAGGCAAAGTTTTATCCAAAAAATAACAAGAATGCTTTGGAATATGAACTAAACCTTGCGCATTAATTGTTTTTATAGCTAATGCACTCGCCCAAGCTTTAACGATTCGGTTATACATATTAGTTCTACCAAGTTCAAACTTACCTAAACTTCTGTAGGCATTACCATTAAAAAGCAAACAAAGATGGTAGTGTGGTTTATTATGTTCTCCAGTTTCTTGCACCCAGATGTAAAGTACATCGCTTTTATGTACAAACCCGTCTGAATGTTTAGTTTTTGCAATATAATCAGCCTTAACTTGTGCTTTCAATGATTCGATAAATCGAGTAACTGCACGATTATCATATGACTCATATTCATCTGAAAGTCTCAAGTCAACCCTTACAGCGAAAACCTTTGAGTACATGATTAATGACTGATTGATAACTCTATAATTTTTATCCAGATATTGCTCGTATACTCCATCTTTAAATCTTAAGATAGGTAATCCACAATACTCATTACAAAGCAATATATTTAAATTTCTGTTTTTAAACATAAAACCCCAAATACAACCATATAAAATATTAATTAAAAACACTGTCTTAGCAAAATGAAAAGTAAAAGACAATCAACAAAAAATTAGTTTATACTCGACAAGATATCAGCCCAAACCTAAAACAGTTATTCACAAATTTGATACATCTTATCAAGTTGCAAACCAACTAAATAAACAGTTTAGATAATTTAAATATAATATAATTAATACCCTAGAATAAACCTAGAAAAAACTCACCACCAAACACCTAGACTTGTACTTAAAAAAGCTAAACCAAGTCAAAAAAATCAACATAAAACACAATAATAATTTAAAAGTTAACTCTGAATTTATATTAAATAAAATTTATTAAAACAATGAAATACCTTTTATTTTTTGAGATGCAAGGTTACTTAATAACATATTCTGATTAAAATCCAACAAAGGCCATAAGTCTATAATTTTTGTTTTATAACAATCAAACACTGAAATTATCCCCTTTGAAACCAATTCATCCACAGCCATATTTAAAGAAGCGCTTTTTCTTAACCTAATTGGTCCATACTGTAGAACAGTATTCTTCTTTACATACCTACCACCTTTTTTCTTAAATATATCCAGCCAAAATAGCAAATCATTACTTAATACAACATTTAAAGGTGGCGGACAAAAATGGAGCATAAAATTAAATGAATAATAACTCATCAATTTAATTGACAAACATAATGCATCGACTGAGATTTTAGAATCTAAAGAATGTTCAAAATAATGAATCAATGCTGCAACTCTTGCTATATTTTCTGCTAATTTAGAGGCATGATCTTTAGCATTTTCATAAATCCCACCAGGAGCCATTTTAAATTCAATATCATTATACATTTTTAACCAAATATCCTTTGCTTCATCAGAAAACTCAACCAAATGACGGCTTAGAGGTATATTGTTTAGAAAGTCCTCAATTTTTTCATGAAAGATTGTTATAAATTCCTCTGTAAACTTAATTCCACTCGCCTGCCGGTAACCACTAACTGGCGTAGGAAAACAGACTAAAAATCGTGATAGAAAGCCATTGACTCTTACTGCACTCTGAGATTTGTGCATGAATCGCATAAAAGTTTGAGGCTGGATCATGATGTGTGTTGTCAGCCTAACATCACAAAGTGTGTAGGAATCAGTGGTTTTTCTTGCCACATAGACGTCATCACCACTCCAGATAGAATTGAGATACGGCGTAGTTGACTCTGAAAGCATATTGATTAACACACCCCCCTCACTTGACCCAAGATATGCATTGGGCGAGTCATATTTGAGTCCAGACATAAGTGCCTCTATAGTACTATCCTCATAAATAATTATGAATGATTTTGGTATTTCAGGTTTTTGCTTTTCGTGCTCGAGTAACTCATGTAATCCTTCATCAACTCCGCTATCTGGTCCTCTACACAACTTTTTTTTAATTTTTTAGTTTTAATATCATGAATTTCTTTCAAAATCTCATATTTTTTTAAATTTTCACGATAAGATTCCTCATGTTTAAGTTGGAAATTTTTAACACCTTTATTTAATAATTTTTCCACAGTAGATTTGCGTTCACCTGAATCCGCGCAAGTTAATAAATTAAGAGAGACAGGACAAATTTTACCTGTGGGTAATTCAACATTAATATGTCCCTGTAGAGCTGTTGCCACAGCAGCTAGACCAGCAGTAATGATTAAAGAATTTGATGCCTGAGTAATTAACGAGCATTCTTTTATCGCTCTCCCCAAAATATTTTCCGCTCCTACATCAGGACAAATACCATCAGATGAAGGAAACTTACCGTTGAAACAATCTTGGTTAATTGGCGCGTCAAACTCTAAATTTTTCATCCGTGGGACAATGCGTTTCATATAAAGTCTCCTTATACATTACTTTTGAGTTCTGACTGATTTAAGCCATGATTCTATCTCGCCAAAATACCAACCAACAGCCCTAGGCCCAAGTGATACTTTTTTGGGAAACGTATGGTCATATCGAGGAGATTTCGGATTTTGTTTGTCGTATATAGTAGACCGTGATAGTCCAGTTAACTTAATAACACTAGCAAGCCTAACGATTGAATAACTCGGATTACTGTCAAGCATAATCGCCTCCTTAGCATGTAAGTTTCGAAGGTGACTATAGGTTTTTTAAAGATAGAGGAAAAGGGAGAATGGGGATAGGAATCACTCCCCAAACAAGCTTAACAATTTGATTTTACATAATTTTTAATCACCCTGCTTTTTTATTCTTATCATAATTTCTGCATATTTTACATTGTCCTCAGAGAAACCTAGGTCACTAAAAAAAGCTTGAATCGATTGATTCACCTTGGCGATAGCACCAGTGGCACTATTAACACCATATGTATTTAACGCTTTGACTAAAAAGGGGAATTTACAATTTGGATTAATATTATTAAGTGGCTCTGCAGTAATCCTTTTCCCTTTAGGACTAGGGCTTAGAAAGTATGCCGCAACATCGGCTTTTTTGCCCGAGTAACCTAATGTTCGCTCAATTTTTGCAGCTAAATCTTTAGATTTCATCGTTGATTTACAATTATTCGCAAACAATTGGTAACCCAACACGGCAAGTTGATCAAGTTCCGTCAATTGACGCAGTTCTATAGGTATGAAATAGGGGCTATCATCAGGGATAGCGTTTAAATCATTAACTATATAACTTTCAATATCTGACTCAAATACATATAGTGAATCAAAGTCGACGTCAATGTGAACGCTATTGTTTTCTATATCACTGTATTTATTGTAGGAATTAACTGACTTGTCAGTAAATAGCATTTTACCATGTTCAACCGATTCTATATAAGGTAAGCTAAACTCTTTAAAATTATTGACCTCTGACGTCAGAACCATTTCTGTTGCGAAATTAAACTCACCATTTTCGTCATAAGCCATTACAACATTTACTTCATTAATTGGTATCGTTTTAGAGTTTACCAATGTAATAATTTGGCTTCTTTTTAAAAAACCATAGCATACACCTTTCACTAGTTTTAGAGTAGATATTTCATTTTTATCATTAACTTTTTTGTAAAAAAAGTTATTTTGTTTAATACGTTTCGGTATGTAATTAAATATATCCTGGTAATTAAGTAATACATGCCATACATTCTTATTAGCCGGAACAATAAAAAATATTGGCTTATCATTATTAACTAAATGACTAATGACCGATTCTCTGCCTTCGCGCAATTTTAGAGACGATAATTTGACTACAACCCTCATAGAGCTCACCTTCAACATTGCATGCTATTTCTGCTACTAATAGCAGAAATAGCATGCAATATGGTAATGATTTTTAACAAATAAAGGCTTTTTTCTAAATCGGTAAACTAAAACTGTAGCAGCGGCTCTGATAGGTTTCCCAAATCAACTTCTGCTGAATCGCCACTTCTTCGCTATAAATAACTGGAAATATAATTAAATCAAACTTTAATCAACCAAAGTTCGCTTACCTTATGGGTTAATGAAGATGAGGATGCAATTGCTAAGTGGAAAGCCAAGGTCGAGCCGCCCAAGAAAGGTCGCCCTCGAGAGTTTACGACTTAATCATGACCACTGCACTGATGATCCCATGAAAGCGATTGTTAGCAACCACTAAGTCACGAGTTCAGACCTGCATGTTTAGTCATTAACATGCAGAAATCGCTTGTTTACGTGCAGTTCGCCACTACTTCACTAGACATCATGTAGTGGCATAGTGAATTTGGCCACCTAATAAGAAAAGTTATGCTCTCATTCATAGCTAATTTAGGTGGCTTTGATGTGATGGACGCACCTCCTTTTTAGCATCGCTGTACCAAACTTTAGGTACAGTCAGAACAGGAGTAAGTAACATATCTATCAAGGTCCAAGTCACTCCCGCATTTTAATAAATCTTAACATGCAGAAACGGTGTGTTTTCGAGCAGATTTAAGCTGTTTTCAAAGCCAAAAGCTAAATTATATCGATAGACTTCACTTATGCACTCAATTCTGCATAAAAATTCAAATTCTGTCTCATATCTGACTTCTAACTCGCCTAGAGGGCAGAAGCACATCAGCACACAACGAAAACGAGATAGCTAAGCTTTATGTGTGAATCAGTCTATGAGAGACTGACTCATAAGCTCACTTTGGGACAAAAAGCGTGATAGCTCCTCTGCTCTAACTTGTCAGTTTCGGATTAAAATTTCTATGGACATAACGCTGCCAGCAGCGGTTTGTTTGTCCCTCTGGCTGACCTTGTTATGTGCTGCGAAATACTGAATCACGATGAAATTCCATGTATACCTGATGCTCAGGTTTCAGATTAACCGACATAGATTTGGTTATACCTAATCCTTCAGGCTCTTGAAGCAAAGGTGAAATTAAAATGCTTCCAGATTCGGCGAAAGAGATAAGGCCAGAGTCAAACGCTTTATCAAGTGTCGGCAACAGCAGCAGACCGTTGTAGCCATCAAGCCTTTCAATATTTGTTGAGGCATGCCAAGGCTTGATATGTGATGCCACTAACATCGAGGCATCCTTATACCCCGTAACAGCACAACCACCCCATAACGAAATCAGTTTCTGCCGGAAACTGCCTTGCCCAATTCGGGTTTTAAGCAATGCGGCTTTCTCTGTGTCGCTAACGCAGTCTTGGAACAAAATTGCTTCAACATCAGCGTCGATGTCAGAATCAAAGCCCTCCTGTAAGTATTCTGCATACTTGTTCAGAGCGCTGTTGTACATATTGTGGCCGCGATCATTTCGCTCTTGATATATCTGAAGTTCCCGCAGAGCAATTGCGATAGATTCAAAGCGGCTATAGCTCAAGATTGAAGTGAGTGGGCCATCCATGATCCCGCCATCAATGGCCCATTCTGACAATGCCCCGCTAACTGCACCCTCGTATTTCTTTACAGAGGACTCAGATAAACCACGCAGCCTCATCCAATCTTCAAACGTCACGACACTCTCCATTTTTATGACACATAACGCCCTAATTGACGCGCTTGTTAGCACTTTAAGTGCCTCGCGCATTGACTTTATAAAACCTTGATGCAATGAAAAGACCTCTGAAGCCATCTCATTGACAGCCTTAACATCATTATCAACCCATTTGGGCCAATCCCAATCACCTCGGACTTGATCTGGAACGACACTTTGAAAACCACCATGTGTTGGTGCGCATTTCTTTGCTATCAACCAACTGAATTCATAGCACTTATTCCATAGCTCTTTGCGGTAACTTCTAGTTCTGGGTTTATGAAATTTTTCTCTGGGCAGTTCCATTCATCAACGAACCTATCAATATCACTGACGAAGACGATAAGCTTTGGCCAGTTTTACCTGATGCTACAATATTCACCAAAACCACTAAATATACTTAATTAGATATATTCCCCATCTACTCTATGCCAAACCCTCCATGTGTTTGCATTGATTTCTGATTTTGCCGTATGTTTTAGCATCCACAGAAAGCTTTCTGAATTTTCAAAATTTCCTGATATGCACCCTGAAGTAAACTGATGGCAATTGTCTAAAATGACATTGTAATCCCTACAGCTCCCGACTTTATCAATAGCTCTTTCAGCGATCTTATTGCTACCTACAGGAGATTCTCCGTCACAAGAAACATAAATACTTATAGCTGAATTAAAACCACCTAATCTATTGATAAATTTCTTTGGTGAAACAATTTCAATATCGCCAGAGCCATCAAGATGAACGATTCTATTATTCCCAACATAAATACCGGAGTGTTCTGCATAACCAAAGGCCAATTCACAGTAAACAATACTTCCTTTTATTGGATACACAGTATCTCTGAAGACATTATCAACAAAACTCGCCACCAGATTTTCTAATAATCCTTGACCGAAAAATCCAAACACTACTTGTAGCTCCTTATTCGTGTAGCTTCTAAGTATCAATGAATCGCCACTAATTATACTAGATAGCAGTTAGCCTCATGCAACACTAACTTGCAATGTCACAGAAGTAATTAACGACACAAGTATGTGACTCTCGAAAATCATTTGCATTTTAATATCTATTAACATGCAAAAATCGCGTGTTTACGCGCAATTTTTAGCTGTTTTCGAAGCGAATTGCTAGATTATGTCTACAATCTTCACTTATGCACATCAAACTGCATAAAAATTCAGATTTTGACTCATATCTGACTTCTAACTAGCTTAGGTGTGCAGAAGCATGTCAGCGCACAATAAATACGAGATAGCTGAGCTTTATGTGTGAGTCAGTCTATTGAGAGACTGACTCACAAGCTCACTTTGGGATATTTTCGAGTTAAAACCTTAACTCTAACGAGTCTGTTTTAGATAAAAATATCTATGGAGATAACGCCCGCCACAAACGCAAGCAATTTGTTGCGAGTCGAGCCGCAAAGCGGCGTTTTGATGGAGTTTGTTATGCATTTTTCAATAGCCTTTCTGCCAGCGCTTTGGGTAAACACCTTTAAAAGAGATATTTATAAACTCGTCTTTACTAATAAGTCCATTTTGGTACTTAATTCCGTAGTAAATGAAAGCCGATAAAACACAAAATATGTACAAACAGAGAATAAGCGTTAAGAGGCAGCTTGCGAACATAAAAACAACTATCGTTTGATCATATTGCCGGATAGGGACATCAGTGGCTATACCAAAGAACGATGAAATATATTGGAAAAGGTAAAACGCTAGTACTCCACCAAGTATGCAACCGAAACCGCCAACTCTCGCTGATTCAGCGTAGAACTGAGGTTGTAAGTTTAACTGACTTTTAATTGCCCGAATCACTATGTGATTACCTCAAAATGCATAACGCCGCCAACACCGGAAAATTAGGTGCGCAGCGAGTGATTTGTCCGAGTGTTTGGCTTTGTTAGAAGCCATATCGACGACTCTCTTTCTCTGGGTTGTGAACCCAAACATTGCAACCACCTTCTTTGGTATATGTTTTACCCAGGTCAGTAGTAATTTCTACCAAACACATTGCTGGTTTCCCACCAAGACCAGATGCCCAAAGGTGATACTTTTTTTTATAATCAGTATTAAAGGTAAAGATTACCTTTGCATCCTTTACCCACCAATAGGGTATCTTTAGTGATTCCAGGTCACGCTGTAAAATGCACGACAATAACTTGATAGCTTCTGAAAACTTTACACCCGTGACTTCATTTGGCACATGCTCGTTTACAAGATTTATTACACACTCATTGGTGCCATTTTCTTGGGCGTATGCATATAGCTGACCGACAGCCCAGTACCCTTGATAATCAAAGTTTCTGCTCAGGCACCACTGGACTATATTTCCAGCAACTCCCTTAAGTTGTTTTCTTCGTGCCATATCTAAGTGCTTATAACGTCTTAGTATTTATGCGCTGCGCTGTTTGCAGGGCATAAATCGCTTGTTGGACTTGGCCGCTGCCACATCCGTGTAAATGGGTATGAATGATGCTATAGGAATTTGCTTTTTTGCGGTAGCGGTTTTTTATACAGTTTGATGGGTAATCACTTGATATCGTTTTAGCTTTCTCATTCTTTCACGCTCACTTTCGACTGATTTTTGACCTTGGTTGACAGTATTTGGGCTCCAGATTCAGGCTGACACTCACACCCTATCCCCTCATCGGCTTAATCCCATAAGGCTGGCTGCTTTTCGCTGTCGGTCATTACGCTACGTCTTGAGGGCGTGGTTATCCTGACAGGCGTACTGGCTGACCTTGGCTGTTAATCATCACTAATCCTTGCGGCCTTAACAGCCCAATAAACTGCAAATGACCTAACTGGCATCGCGGGCATGACCACAAACAGTCCTTATTAACTAAAGGACTCACCAATACCACCTGCGGCTTACGTAGTTGCCGCTGGATGAGCGCCAGCTTTTTGCGGCGGCAAGCATTGGCTAAAAAGCCAAAGTGCCTGACTCGCATTAACCCTTTGGGCAATACATGCAATAAGTAACGGCGGATAAACTCATCACAGCTTAACCGCATTTGCTTATGCTGCTGATGCTGACCGTCACGATAATCTTTGTAGTGAAAACTGACATGGTCTGCGGTCACTTCTGCAATTCTTGATTCATGCAGCATGCCTTTACGGGTATAACGCCCAAGGTATTCCACCACGGTTTCGGCGCGGCTCAGACACGCTTTGCTGTAAACACACCACGGTTTTGCCATTAAGGTTTCAGCCGCAGGGATAGCCAGTTCATGTTGTCGCAGCGCCCGTAATAACTTGGCCCGATACACGGTGGACAAGGCTTTCACCGGAAACAGATAATCCGTTTTCACGCCATGCCAATCCCCTGTTGACGTCAGCACACCACCCGGGATTAAGCAATGCAAGTGAATAT
>NZ_AKZL01000120.1:0-11473 GCF_000282755.1 Shewanella sp. POL2 | reverse complement strand
GGTGTTCACTGGAAGCCCTTTGTACAACATTTTGGCGGTCACTCAGTACAACGGGTACTGCAAACCGTCGAAAGCTCAGGTGCAGGCATTATTCGTCCCTTGATCAAAGCTGCGCGTGACAAGGGCGTGGTCATGAAAAATCAGACCAAGCTCGAAGGCTTTGTAAAAGATGAGGCTGGACGGGTGATCGGTGTCGAAGTTCGTGAAGGTTTTTATTTTCCCAATGAGCGCACGGGTAAAATACGCCGTATCGGCGCGCGCCGCGGCGTGATTATGGCGACCGGTGGTTTTGGCCGTGATATCGAATACCGCATGATGCAATTACCTGAGTTAAATAGTGATTTAGATTCAACCAACCATGCAGGTGCCACCTCTGAGGCACTCAAGCAAATGATGCTGATTGGGGCCAATCCCATTCATTTAGACCAAATTCAACTCGGTCCCTGGGCATCTCCTGACGAGAAGGGGTTTGGCACGGCTTCACAATTCAACACTATTGCCACTTATCCCCACGGCATTGTTGTCGATGTACGCACCGGCGAGCGTTTCTTCAATGAATTAGCCGACCGTAAGGCGCGGGCCGACGCCATTATGACCAGACGAGATGAAAAGGGACAGCCTGTCTACCCCATTGGCTTTACTAATGCCGCCGGTGCCAGCAAGGCGCAAACCCTAGATTGGGGACTGAAATATAACGTCATCAGCAAAGCCGAGACCTTAGACGAACTGGCTGCTATTTACGGCATGCCTGCTAAGGCGTTAAAGGCGCAAGTCGAGCGCTGGAATGAGGCGGTTAAGACTGGTGTAGATAAAGAATTCGATCGCCCAATGCAAGAGGCCATCGTGCTAGACAAAGGACCTTGGTATGCGGTGCGCATGTGGCCGAAGGTGCATTACTGCATGGGCGGCGTGAAGGTAAATACCCAATCCGAAGTGCTGCATTTGGTCAGCAATAAAGCCATCCCCGGATTATATGCCGCTGGCGAAGCTACCGGTGGTATCCACGGTGCAAGTCGATTAGGTGCCTGCGCCGTTGCTGAAGGGGTGGTGACGGGGCGTAACGCTGGCCGTAACTGCGCCGCAGCGAGTGCTGTAACACTTAAGCAAGCCTAGATTTTACTAAATATAACAAAATGTTGGAGATGATTATGAATAAATCAGTGTTGATGGCTTCACTCACCTTGAGCCTACTCTCAGGCAGTGCGTTAGCGATGGAGCAAGTCGTGCTTGATGGTAAACATTTAACCCAAGACCAAGCTTGGGCAATTGCCGATGGCGCTAAAGTAAAAATTGCTCCACAAGCGAAAACCCAATTAGTGAAAGCACACGAGCTATTGATGGAAGCCGCACGTCTAGGTAAACCCGTTTATGGTCTAACCGTAGGTGTTGGACTTAATAAAGACCACAAACTGTTCGATGCTAATGGCAAATTGAGTGATGCAGTACTCGATGCCTCAAGAAGTTTTAACTTTAGTACTTTTCGTGCTCATAGTGCAGGCGTGGGTGACGTTGCGCCCATCCGCTTAACACGTTTGGCATTGGCTGTGCGGTTAAATACTATGCTAGCCGGACAAACCGGTGTGCAGCCTGTGGTGGCAGAGCTTTATGAAGCCTATCTTAACAAGGGACTTACGCCTGTGATCCCTGCCAAGGGCACGGTAGGTGAGGCGGACATTCTACTCTCATCCCATGTCGGTTTAGCCATGGTTGGCGAATGGGAAGTATTCTATAAAGGTCAGCGTGTTAGCAGTAAAGAGGCGATGGCTGATGCAGGGATTGCACCATTAGTTCCAATGGGGAAAGATGCGCTGTCGATTTTATCTAACAACGCCTTTGCTGTGGCGTATGCAATGCAAGGTTACCGCGAGGCGAAGCAACTATTGGCCGTGTCGCCCACCGTCTTTGGCTTAAGCCTTGAGGGATTAAACGGCAACGTGGCGCCATTCTTGCCACAAACCAATGATATTCGCCCATTCCCTTATATTAAAACCGCCGCCAGTGACATTTTAAAACAACTCGATGGAAGCTATTTATGGCAGCTGAATGATGAGCGTCCTTTGCAAGATCCGCTGAGCTTTAGAACGACAGCTTATACTTTTGCTGGCGCCGAACAGGCCTTAGCTTCATTGGATGAAGTACTCAATATCCAAATCAACCATTCAGATGATAACCCCGCAGTAATTGTGGGTGCCTCAAACCAGTATGCGCAGTTCCCACAAGTGGCTAAGTATTTGGTTGAAGGGCAGGGTGGTGTATTCCCAACCACTAACTTTGAGCCGCTGCCTGTGGCTCTCGCGGTGCAAAACCTGAGTGTGGCCTTGACCCATGTTTCCCATAACAGTGTGATGCGGACCATTCATTTGTCCGATGAACACTTTACTAAGCTGACGCGCTTCCTAAGTGCGCCTGAAAACCAAGGCCATGCCTTTGGTGCAATTCAAAAAGCCTTTGTGGATATGCAAGTGCGTAACAAGCAGTTAGCGACGCCAGTCTCCTTCGATGGGATTTCTATCGCTGGTGGTATTGAAGATACCTTCACTAACCTTAAGTTAGCATCGGATAACCTGATCCAAATCGTGGATAACACGCGAGTCATCTATGGTTTAGAGCTGCTACATTCAACTCAAGCGATTGATTTACGTAAACAAGCGAACCCTGAGCTGCAACTTGGTAAAGCGACGCAAGCCATGTACAAGGCTTACCGCGAGAAAGTGCCTTTTGTTGCGAAAGATCGCCCATTCACGCCGGACATCCAAGCGTCGACTGACTTTATTACACACTATTAATCTGCGATGCGGGGCACCATGCCCCGCCTAGGAAGACTCTGATGTTAAAACCCGTATTTATTCTATTACTCGGTGCCATGTTGGCAGCACCTATGGCTGCTAATGCAATGAATATCAAGGATTACCATAAAGAGGTAATGACTGGAGCCGATGGTAAAGTCGATTGTGCGGCATGCCACGGTGATGCAAAACGTAAAACCGTTCCCGATGCTGCGACTTGCAGTCGTTGTCATGGTTCACCCGAGGACGTGGCTAAGTTGACTGCGCGCCCTGCGGATGCGGGTCATTCGGTTGAGCCGAATCCCCATAACAGTCTGCACTATGGTACTGATCTGCCTTGTACTTACTGCCATCAGGAACACAAAGAAAGTAAAGTCTATTGCAATCAATGCCATGAGTTTACTTATCCTCAAATGAAACGTTAATTTCATCCTCGTTAAACACCCGCTCCCCTGTATTTTGACGATTATTGTCATGCACTCAACTTTGTTGAGTGCATTTTTTCAGCAAAAAAAAGAGTAATCCAACTCGGATTACTCTCACGGAAAATAGGTCGTTGAACGTTGTAGCCAAAATCACTCATTTGGATGAGGAGCCTGCACACAATGACAGCTTTTACTTAATTAACCCTTAAAATTAACATTTATCTTAAGAGTTCACCGCGGTTGAGACTGATGAGCTTATCTAAGATCCGCTCGCCATCCATTCGAATACCATTGTGTTCATATTCTGAGGTTAACCAATACTTTAGGTGCGCTACCTGTTTGGCGGTTTCTAGGCTGAAATCCATCTCTACATACATATCTTCGCTATAAATCGCGGCCGCAACTGGGACGCGGTTTTGGCTGAGCTGCTCAAGATTGTATAGCGCTGGCCAGTCCGTTTTATGGGCAAGAATATTGGCTGCGGCTTTAAGTGGCGCTAAATGGCTAAATTGTTCAAACATCCAAGGGTAAATCATCTCGCCAGTAAACAGGAAAGGCTTACCCACTTGATAGTTAAAGGCCGGATACTGCTCCCGTACCCTATGGGCAGACCACTGTGACGCACTGTGTTGGCAGTAGATGGCCTCGTGTAACAGGGCAAAAATTGGGTTGGTGTTATAGTCGAGTAATTGGCAGAAATGATTTAAAAACAGCGGGTTGACATAATCACCTTGGGGCGAGTGCACTAGGGCCTGTTCAAGTAAATAGTAGACTGACTCAGGGCCTTGCTCCATGCCTAAATTAATGCCAAGCAGTTGCAGCATTTCAACCGTGAGGCGTTCACCCGTGGCTAACTGCACTGGATGTTCGAGTAAATGTTTGGCGAGGCGAGTCACCAGATGCTGCGCATCGTGGAAGCGCTGGAAGAAGTCCTTATTCTTGGCGAGTACGCGCTGATAGGTGGCTTGATAAACCTCATCACTGCTGCGCGTGAGGGAAGGAATACCACCTGTGATATAGGCTTCACTTACGCCCTGAGGCGCAGCACTTAAGTAGTGCAGCACGCAGAAACCACCAAAGCTTTGACCGAGGATAGCCCATTTATCGGCGGGGCAGAGCTGGGTGCGAATGGATTCGGCGTCACGGACGATATTGTCGGCTCTAAAATGGCTTAAATATTCGGCCTGTTGCTCAGGGGGTAAGTGACAGAGGCTCTGATAATTGATGGGGCTAGAAAGGCCTGTGCCCCGTTGATCGAGCAATAAGACTCTAAACTCTTTGAGTGCTCGACGGATCCAGCCGCTATTGCTGGCGGGTCGCATAGCGGCAAAGCCAGGACCTCCTTGGAAAAAGACGATATAGGGTAATTTTTTATCTTTATTTTCAATGGCGCAAAGTTCTCTCGCAAACACAGTAATCTGCTCACCAATGGGTTGTTGGTAGTTGAGTGGCAAAGTAAATGTGTGTTTCTTGGCGAAAACACCAGCGAGCATCATATCGGGTTTCATCAATTGACCTTAAGGGCTAGGCTTGTTATTTATGGCAGATTGTATACAAAAGCCCTGTTGTCGCAAGTTAGGATTATTTGATTAGCCTTTGGTTGAGATCAATTTTTATTATAAAAAATTGAGCCATGATAACCCTCTTAGCGTAATCTATCGGCTATGGATAACACGAGATTGAAGCTATGAAGTACCAAATTATTCCTGTGACACCTTTCCAGCAGAATTGCAGCTTGATCTGGTGTGAAAAAACTAAGCATGCAGCGGTTGTCGATCCGGGAGGGAACGTTGACCGTATTTTAGGTGAAGTCACTAAATTAGGGCTGACCCTTGAAAAAGTGTTACTCACTCATGGTCATATTGATCATGTTGGCGGTGCTAAGTTATTAGCACAACAAACGAATGTACCCATCGTTGGTCCACATGAGGCGGATAAGTTTTGGATTGAAAATCTGCCTAAACAGAGTCAAAACTTTGGTTTTCCCCACTGTGATGCCTTTGAACCCGATCAATACCTGTGTGATGGCGATACCGTCACCGTGGGCGAGCAAAGTTTGACTGTGCTGCATTGCCCTGGCCATACGCCAGGACATGTGGCGTTTTATTCGGCCTCATCCAAGCTTGCATGGGTCGGAGATATTCTCTTTAGAAGCTCGATTGGCCGTACTGATTTTCCTCAGTCAAATCATCAAAGCTTGATCCATTCAATCACCTCTAAACTCTGGCCTTTAGGCGCTGACGTGGAATTTATTCCTGGCCACGGACCTATGTCTACCTTTGGCGAAGAGCGTGAACATAATCCCTTTGTGGCTGATCAGTTACTGCTCTAAGTTGCATAACACTGCGTCAATTGACTTAATATCAACCAAAATGCGAGTTCTAATCAGGTACAATTCATATTTACTGTGCCTGATTAAACCTGCAAACCTCATCTCTGCTTGACACACATCTTGGGTCTTTTTAGTTAGATTTATCCGCAACTATCTATTTTTAAGCATTATATTTTGACCTAAACCAAATATCGGTTATTTACGCAACTGAGAATCGCTCGTAACTCTGTGTATTATTTCATCAAAATTCTGTTTTTTTACGTTTTAGCTACATTTTACTGACTAGACTTAAAGCTAACGTTGTAGGTGTCTATCGGGGTAACTATGAATACAAAAACGATGATGAGTGTTGTTTTTTCCACAATCGTCGCTAGTGCAGTGATTACGGCGGTGCTGAGTTTTAATGTCAAATCTAAGATTGAACTCTTTAATGATGCTGCGAATATTCGCTATCAATCCTACCAAATTGCTGATGAACTTCGGCAAAGTTCTGATGATTTGACCAGACTCGCCCGTACCTATGCGGTGACTGGGGATGAAAAGTACGAAAAAATGTATATGGATATTCTGGCCATTCGTAACGGTGAAAAACCTAGACCGGAAAAATATCACCAGATTTATTGGGATTTGGTGCTCAGTTATGGCGATAAACCTAAGCCAGATGGCGCCAGAGTGGCCATCAAAAGCCAAATGAAGGCCTTGGGGTTTTCTGATGAGGAATTCCATTATCTAGAGCAGGCACAGCAAAATTCTGATGCTTTAGTCGCCCTTGAGGTCAAGGCGATGAACGCGGTGAAAGGAATTTTTATCGATCCTAATACCCAAACCTACAGCATTAAAGGTGAGCCGAATCTCGCGATGGCGAGGGAATTACTACATAGCGATCAATATCATAGTGAAAAAGCCAAGATCATGCAGCCGATCGATCAGTTTTTTACCGCCTTGGATAAACGCACTGAGGGTGAGGTGAGTAATCGATTGGATTCTTTAAATATGGCACTCAATGGTTCGCAGTTTGTACTCTTTTTGGTGATTTTAGTTGCCGTTGGCGGCTTTGTTATTGTTAAAAGTAGGATTGTGACTCCACTCGTACAAACCTGTCGCGAATTACTTGATATTCAAAGGTCTAAAAATCTTGCCCGCAGGATCTCAGTTTCGACTCAGGGTGAAATTGGGGAAATTGTTAGCCAAATTAATTTATTCATTTCATCTCTAGCCAGTTCATTAGCGACGACGGACAGTATTGCGAAGGAGGTGGCAGATCTCGCTAAACAAACCAAAGCTTCGATTCAAGTTTCCCGTCAAAGCTCAAACCGAGTCGCCAAAGAGCTCGATGCCAGTGCGAGCGCGATGGAAGAAATGACGACCACCTTAGTGCATGTTAGTGAGAGCACCTCGAACGCCGAAATTCGGGCAGCGGAAAATGAGACCCATGTGGGCGTTGGTCAGGATACGGTTTCAGAGGCATTGAATGCGATGGCGGTGCTCGAAAGTGAATTTACGACCACCCAAGATTCGATGCAGCATTTGGTGAATGAGAGCACTCAAGTCAGTAATGTATTAAGTGTGATTAAAGCGATTGCTGAGCAAACTAACTTATTGGCACTCAATGCCGCCATTGAGGCGGCGAGGGCGGGTGAGCAAGGGCGTGGTTTTGCGGTGGTAGCCGATGAAGTGCGTTCACTCGCACAGCGCACTCAAGATTCTACCAAGGAAATTGATGATATTGTTGCCAGTTTACAAAATCGCACCAATCAGGTGGGCAGCTCAGTCACCCAAGCGGCTAACTTAATGAAAAAAGCCTCAGGTGAATTGCAACGTATCGTGACGGTTTTTGATGATATTCGCCATAGCACTGCGGCGATTCATGGGATTAATACCCAAGTAGCGGCATCAACCGAAGAGCAATCCCTGGTGTCTAAGGATATTGCCACCAGTCTTATGGTGATCCGTGATAATTCCCGCGAAGTGTCACAAATTATTGAGCAAATCGAATTCACCTCTATTAGCTTAGATAATCAATCCCAAGCACTACGAACTAAGGCTGGAGAGTATCAGTTTTAACCCTTAGTTCAAGGCTATCTCACACTTGTTGACAGGGATGTCAGCTTTATCCTTTAGCTATTTTGTGTTTCCCCGCTTTTGCCCTTTTAAATTCAATTTTCCTTTGTTAGCTTGTTCTACATAAAGATAATTTTTTAATCAGTTACGCTGATTTCAATCGTGGATGCATTAAATGTGTCCCTAAGTTAGCGAAATAGAGAGGAATCAATGTCGATGGATCACCAAATGGAAGACTTATTAGAACATTGGTTGCCCCTCGCGGATGATGCATGGGTTCTGGCGGTGATTACCCATATCCAAGGCTCGTCCTACCGTAAACCCGGCGCCATGATGTTATTCCACGAGTTTGGCCAAGGCGCAGGGATATTAAGGTGGTGGCTGTTTAGAGGCCGATCTTCGCCGTCATGCGCAGCAAGCCATGCAATCGCAACAGATTACTTGTATCACCTATGATGCGACCGATGAATCCGATGCCAGCTACCGCCTAGGTTGTGGTGGTAAAGTCGATATCATGTTGATCCCTCTGCTTAAAGAAAATCATGATCTTGGCCTAGTGGACATAGTACAAGCGTTTCGCAAGGGGCTGTCGGGCTACTATCAATTGCCCTTAGTGCCTGCGGGCAGCGATGCTCGCAGTTACGCTGCACAGTTTTATCCGGCGCAAAGTGTCCCTTTTCCTACGGCGGATTTTCCTAAGGCGGGCATACTCAGTCAGCCTGAAGGGGAGGCGCTTATCATCCCACTCAGACCACGATTTCATTTAGGGATTTTTGGTGGAGGAATAGATGCTAAACCCGTGGCAGCGATTGCCCACAGTTTAGGTTGGCAGGTGAGCGTGTTTGATACGCGCACCGCCTACGCGAGAAGTGCCGACTTTCCCCATGCCCATATCGTCAAGCAAAGCCTTAATGATGCCGAAGCGCTTGTCGCGCAATTAGATTGCGCCGTGGTCATGCACCATCACCTGAATTTGGATGCGGCGGCGCTCAAAGCTATTCAACCTTTTGATCTTAAATATGTTGCACTCTTGGGGCCCGCTCATCGGCGGGATAAAGTGCTGGCGATGGCCGAACTCAATACTGAGTCGTTTAGTGGCTTTTTCTCGGCGCCCGCAGGGCTTGCGCTCGGTGGCGAGTTACCGAGCGCCATTGCCTTGAGTATCTTGGCCCAATGCCATGGGGTGCTTCATGGCGCGGCATTTTCCTCGCTCGATGGAATGATGCCTTAATGCGCATCAGGCAAAGATTGCTCATTGCTGTGCTCGCGGCAGGCGAGAGTCGGCGCTTTCAGGGGGCGAAGCTGGCACAACGTTTATCAACAGCGGCGAGTGAGGGGCAAAGGCATAGTATCTTACAACGCCATATCGACCGTTTGGCTCGCTTCACCTCGGCTCCATTAGTAATGGGAGCATCTAATCAAGTCACTGCAGAACTGTTGGTAGTGCTTGGTGCCCATCAAACATTATTGCGTCCGCAACTTGACGCTCTCGGAGCGCTAAAACTGACGTTGCTTGATAATCCTAATTGGCAAACAGGTTTGGCGTCGTCTCTGCGAGTTGCGGCGGACTTTGCAAAAGCGCAGCAGTTTGATGGCATGTTACTCACCTTAGCGGATCAAGTCGCGCTGACATTTGAAGACTATCGGCAGGTGATTGAGACTTGGCAGACGAGTCAACAATCTGTGGCCGCTCTTTATACGAACGAAGCTGAGATGTTGAATGGACAAGGGACGTTGGATGAACAAGGGACGTTGGATGAATTAGGCGCCCCTGCTATTTTTAATGCCTCAATATTCGATTTATTAACGGATTTGACTGGCGATCGCGGCGCCAAATCCATCTTAAAACAACTGGCAAATGTGGGTGAGTTAGTGGCTGTTCCTTTGCCCCATGCCGCGATTGATATTGATACTAAAGCCGATCTTGCGTCGTGGTTGGCACTTAAGGAGTGAGTTATGGCAATACCATCCTCGGAGGCGGCACAGGACCAGAGCCTTGCGATGCCTTCCCTAAACCTGACCATTAATGGCAGATCCTTTACCTTAAATGCGGATCCCAATATGCCTATCCTCTGGGCGTTACGGGATATTTTAGGCTTAACGGGCACTAAATATGGCTGCGGCGCCGGACTCTGTGGCGCTTGTACCGTGCATGTAGATGGTCAGCCTGTGCGCGCCTGTTTAACCAGCTTATCCCAGGTGCAGGGTAAACAACTGACTACGATCGAAGGGCTGAGTAATCAAAAGCTTAAAAATGCTTGGGCCGAACACAATGTGCCTCAGTGTGGTTATTGTCAGGCTGGGCAATTAATGTCAGCAGCGGCTTTAGTCACTCAGCATCCAAAACCATCGGCGGAACAAATTGATGCTGCCATGTCGGGTAATTTGTGTCGCTGTGGTACTTATCCTCGGATAAAAGCGGCGCTGCAAAGCTATGCCAAGCAGGAGGGCTAAGATGAGTACATTCACCGCAGTTGAAAATATCAGTCGCCGCGATGTGTTAAAACTCTTCGGCGCCGTCGGGGGCGGTCTCGCCCTTGGTGCCAGTGGCCTCAGTTGGAGTCCAATGGCATTGGCACAGGACCAACAGGCGCGGCTCAATCTGTTTATCGCCATCGGTGAGGACGACAAGGTCTATTTGACCTGCCACCGCTCCGAAATGGGTCAGGGGATCCGCACGGGGATTTTGCAAATTTTGTCCGAAGAGCTAGAGGCTGATTGGGATAAAATTGTGCCTATTCAAGGGCTCGCCGATAAACGCTACGCCAGCCAAAATACCGATGGTAGCCGCAGTATTCGCGAAAACTATGACCGCATGCGTGAGATGGGCGCGATGGCTCGAACCATGCTTGAACAAGCCGCAGCAGCCCGCTGGAAAGTCCCCGTGAGTGAAGTGCAGGCTAAAGATCATCAAGTGCTGCATGCCAAATCTGGCCGTGCTGCGCGCTTTGGTGAATTAGCCCTCGATGCGGCGGGATTACCATTGCCCGCAGCCGATTCGCTGCGGTTAAAGGCGGTTAAGGATTTCAAGCAAATTGGTGCTTCGCGTCAGATAGTCGATATGCAGGCCATGCTCACGGGTAAGGCTGTCTATGGCTATGATATCCAAGTGGATAACATGCTTTATGCCAGCATTATGCGCCCACCCGTATTGGGGAGCGATGTGGCTAGTCTTGACGATAGTGCGGCGCGCAAGGTAGCGGGTGTGGTCGATGTGTACCGTTTGCCAACGTCCAAGGGCGCTCCCGCTTTTCAAGCCCTAGGCGGCGTAGCTGTGGTGGCGACAAATACTTGGAGCGCGTTGCAGGGGCGTAAAGCCTTGCAAGTGAGCTGGACTGAGTCTGCCAACAGCAGCCACGATTCTAAAACCTACCTGCAAGAGCTGGTGGACAAGGTACAAGCCCCTGGCAAGGTGGTACGTCAAGTTGGTGATGAGGTCAAAGCCTGGCCGAAGGACGATACCCTTAAGGCGATTTATACCGTGCCTTACCTTATCCATTCCTCCATCGAGCCGCCTGTGGCCACCGCCAATGTGACCGAGAAGGGCTGTGAAATTTGGGCATCGACACAAACACCGCAGAGTACCCAGCAAAATGTGGCCGCGGCCTTAGGTATCGCCGAGGATGCGGTGAAAGTGAATGTGACGCTACTGGGCGGCGGCTTTGGGCGTAAGTCCAAACCAGATTTCAGTGTCGAGGCGGCGCTACTCTCCAAGCAATTTAAACGGCCAGTTAAGGTGAGTTGGAGCCGTGAGGATGAGATCCAAAACGGTTATTACCATGCCATCAGTACCCAGTGTTATCAGGCCTTGTTCGATGCCAACAACAAACCGACGGCGCTATTAGCGCGTACGGGCTTCCCGTCGATAA
>NZ_AKZL01000119.1:0-11531 GCF_000282755.1 Shewanella sp. POL2 | reverse complement strand
TCCACTAGGATGACTTCAGGATCGGAAATCAGCGCGTTCCAGTCCTGTGGCTTAACGTAAGTGCCCACCACTTTAAGCGGATCGATACCCTCGACGCCCATGGTGACGATTTCTTTTTTTGAGCTTCACCTTAGTGCGGTAGAAAGGCATTTCGTCGTCAAAGGATAACTTGTAAACGATGTTTTCAAGGCCATTTTGGTTATTCAGCCAAGCCAGCAGTGCGTCGATAGCCGCTTGAGTGCCGGCCACTGTGCCGTTAATTCCCTCACTTGCCAGCAACAATGTGCCTTTAATCTCGGCCTGTTCCATCATGGACAGGAGTGGCTCACGCAGCGACTCAAAATGCGGTAATGAAACAAACTTATATAAAGCACAAACAACAACGTTAGACATAACACCCTCAACTGCTGGCTGGAACTTAATTTCCAGTGCATTAACCAATAATCACCCAAGCCTAAGCTAGGTCGCAAAAATAGGGCGAAATTCTACCTGAGTCACAGTCGGATAAACACAGACAAAAACCAAGGTCATTGCTTATTTACAGGCAAACGGTGGAAAAATCAGTAATAAACGCAGTATTTCTGTTTTAAAGTCACTACTATTGCCAACTTTTAACCCACAGTCGTGACTAAATCGTTTTTATCATTGCATTAAGGAATAAGACTATGCCCTTACCCATACTCTACAGTTTTCGCCGCTGTCCTTATGCTATGCGCGCTAGACTTGGGCTATTGCTCGGCCAATGCCAAGTGGAAGTGAGAGAAATCACCCTTAAAGCGAAACCCGCAGAGATGTTAGCCATCTCCCCCAAGGGCACAGTGCCCGTATTGCAGCTCCCTACTGGAGAGGTGATTGCTGAGAGCTTGGATATTATGCTCTGGGGACTGCATAAGGCTGACTCGCCAGCCGCACAGCAGTTACTCGGACAAACCACCTCAGCGCAAAGCCTGATTAATGAGCTTATTGTGCAGAATGATGTTGAATTTAAACCTTGGCTGGATAAGTACAAATATGCAGATCGGTATCCTGAATACTCGCAGGCGGATTATTTCGCCAAGGCCAGCACTTTTCTGGTACGGCTCGAAGCACAGCTTCAGCAACATCCTTATCTTATCAGCCCTGCGTTAAGCCTTGCTGATTTTGCCATTGTGCCTTTTATCCGCCAATTTACTGCGGTGGATGCCAAACGGGATTTGAACGGTGATTTCCCACGGCTTATGGCATGGTTAACTGAGCTAACAAGCACTGACATATTTCAACATGCCATGACTAAATATGTGATCTGGCAGACTGGTAATACCCCAAATTACTTGTTAGGAACGTCTATAAGTAAATAAGAATTAACGTTTATTTTTATATACCCTATAGAAATCGGTAAAATGTTCACGTAAAGTAGCTCTCACTTAGGTAAAGTGAGTAAATCCTTTTTAACATTTTATGCTAAATCATCACGATGAATTACAGGGATAAAGTACTTGGATAATACGGATATTATAATCATAGCGATGCTCATCGGTTTAGCCCTACTGCATTGCTTATTCGCAGCTCGAGTATTTAAGAGCCAAGTTAACCTCAGCACTAACAAAAAATGTTTATGGTGCCTGCTAAGCTTATTTTTAGGACCCATAGGCTACTATGCCTATCATGGTTTAATCCCTTTAGATAAACTGCAAAATGACTAGAACGGGTTGATGTTTAAGCTTTAGATGTTGCGCAAGCTCGCGAAACGAGGAATGACGCGTAGTTATGATACTCAAATGACGAGCGGCTCTTTACGCCACAACCATCATACTTTTGAGGCATCAAATATAAAGTGCATAACTCTATGCACTTGAACAATAAACCAAAAAGCGCGGACATTACCGCGATTTTCGTTAAAATAGTATCCTATAAATGACTATGAAGTAGCACATCATCCTCAGGCGCTTTTTTGATAACAGGTGCTTGGCCTTCAGCTAGTGCTTGCTTGTAACTTTGGTTCATTTTCAGCGCAAGATATAAATCTGGCCGAATTAAAATGCCGCCTTCGCCTGACGGGATCCCCGCCTGTTCAAACCAGCCAAGCATCTGCCTTTTACGCCCCGCCAAGACTAAACGTATACCACGCTTCTTCAATAATTGATGGAGATCTGCAAGCATGGCCATCACACTTAAATCCAAGTGGGTAAAACACGGCACGGCATCAATAATGATGCAATCGACGGGTTCAGGCTCACGGATAAACTTCTCCAGTAAGCGGCGTTTAAAGTAAGTGGCGTTAAAGTAGGTTAATGGTGAATTGAAACGGTAAATAAATACGCCGGGGACAGATTTAGCCTTACCCGAATCATCCACACTGCGAATAACGCCTTTATGATCTAGTCCAAGTACTTGATCGGTAGGACGCATCACAGTCGCTAAAAATTGGAATAAGCCCAACAATACCGCTAAGGTGATACCAGGGATCACCCCAATAAACAGCACCGAAAACAAGGTTGTACAGGCGAGTAAAAAGGCGGAGCGATCCCGTACGCGCAGGTTCCACAGCGCCTTTAAATCAATCAATGAAATTGAGGCAATCACCAACACGACCCCAAGCGCAGAACTGGGGATATATTTCAATGGTGCAGTAAAAAACAACGCGACGATCGCAATCAATAACGCCGCGATGATTGATACAAGCTGACTTTTACCGCCGTTAGCATCATTGACAGCTGTACGCGAATCAGCACCGCTGACCGCAAAACCTTGTGATAAAGCTGAAGCAATATTGGCAATGCCGAGGGCTCGAAACTCCTTGTCCGCATCGATATCATAGCCATTTTTAGCCGCAAAACTGCGTGCAGTAAGCATCATACTCACAAAACTCACCATGGCTAAGTTAAGCGCAGGCACAACTAGTTCACGGGCAATACCAATATTAAAAACCGGCGCTTGAAACGAAGGTAAGCCTGCACTCACCTCACCCACCACATTGATATCGAAGCTGGTTAAGTTAAAGGCCCAAACCAAAAATGCAGCCATTGCCATTGCACACATTGAAGCAGGCCATTGTGGACGATAACGTTTTATTAAGGCATAGGTGGCTAAGGTCACCAATCCCATCAATAAGGTGGGCCAGTGTGTTTTGGTGAGATAGGAAGGCGCACCGGATAAGCGCTCAATCAAATAACGCTCATCGAAGGTGAAACCAAAAATCTTTGAGAATTGACCGACGATAATAGTGATCGCCACACCATTAAGTAACCCCATTAAAATCGGTTTTGAGAGAAAGTCCGCCAAGACGCCAAGGCGAAAACGGCTGGCGATTAAACACCAAAAACCGGTCATGGCCGTCATGGTCATCACGAGTTGCCAGTGCTTCATGCTGTCGCCAGCAGCAAGTGGCGTCACAACTGCGGCAATCACGGCACAAGTCGCGGCATCGGGACCAACGATTAATTGTCTAGAAGTACCAAACAATGCATACACTAACATTGGCAACACACAGGAGTATAAACCGACAGCGGCATTAACCCCTGTAAGTTGTGCATAGGCAATGGCTACAGGTAAAGCGACCGCCGCCACGGATAATCCGGCTCGAACATCATCCCTGAGCCATTGCTTCTCGTACTGCAGCATCTGCGCCAAACCAGGCATAAATGATACTAAACTGGGAAACTTCACGCGCTAACCTCCATATACTCCCAAGTCAATTGCTAACTTGTTATGGTTAGATAACTCACCTTATATCGGTGCAATACCCACGGCACCAACTTCTTCAGTTTATTTAGGTATATAAAACCGTTATCTAAAAAAGCCATCAATATTATGTTGGTTATGGCATAAAGCCAATCATTAAGCGAGTCAGTATCCCAGAATATTTAAGCTTTTAGCCTAATGAGCTCTGCTTACCGCAGGATCATAGGTAAGGACACCAACAATAAACTGCCCATAAACCAGTTAAAATGGCGTCGACGTTTATCCGTATTCAGTTTTTTACTGATTGTTGCACCAACAAACACCCAAGTGAAGGACGCGGGAAATCCCACCAGATTAAACACTAACACGCCTAGTAATGCACTGAGCCAAAAACCATCGCCCCCTAAGGTAAACGCACTACAAAGGGTAATGGTCGACATCCAAGATTTAGGATTAATCCACTGAAACAGCGCCGCCTCCATCACACTCATCGGCTGACGCCCGTCATCCAAATGCGCCGCCTTAACAGGAGTGGTGACTAATCGATAGGCAAGGTGCAACAAATATAGTAACGCTGCGTACTTTAGCACTTGATGCAACACGGGAAACGCCTCGAATAAAGCGCCAAGACCCAATAACACCGACAGATGCAAAGAGGTCGAACCTAAGCGGATCCCTGCAATATGTGGAATGGTACGCATCACCCCGAAATGAGCGCCGGAGCTGGCGAGTAAAATATTATTCGGCCCCGGAGTCATGGTCATTGTTGCACAAAAAAGTGCCGCTGAGGCCATTAAAGTCCAGAGTTGTGGATCATTAAAAAGTTGAATATCCATAAACACCTAAATTGTATGCATACAATGTTTGACAATAAAAGATACAATAAATAATATAGGGAGATTAGCGGAGATCAATGGATTTATTGTCATGGGTACAATTTGGACGCCGGATCTAGAAGCATTTATAGGTCCTAAATATCAACGTCTGGTCAGTGCGATCGAACAAGGCATTTTGTGTAAGACCCTGCCCCATGGCACAAAACTCCCACCACAGCGGCGTTTAGCCGATGCACTTGGAGTGACCATAGGCACTGTCACTCGGGCCTATGCTCTAGCGGAGCAACGCGGTTATGTGGAAGCGCGTATCGGTGATGGTACCTATGTCAACGCCTCTCCCGTGCCAGAGCTCAGTCATTTGCAGCTCAATATGGCGACTTGTCAGCAACCGCTGACGGATCAAATAAGTACGCTGAGTGATTGCCTAAGCCAACTGGCTAAGGATCCAGCGAAACTGAGTCAACTCCTTGGCTATCGCGCCAGCCCCTTAGATCAACATCAACAGGTATTTCACCACTGGCTTTTACAACGCGGTATTGAACAGCAACCCGAGCAACTGATCTTTACCCATGGTGGGCAACAGGCCATTTTTGCCTGCCTTAATGCCTTCCTCACCAAGGGCGAGGTGCTACTGCACGAGCAGTACAGCTATCCCGGTGTGCGTATTTGCGCGAAACAATTGGGTATCAATAGCATTGGCGTGCCATTAACCGCTGACGGAGTCGATCTGGCAAGATTCGAGGCTTTAGTACAAATCCATCAACCTAAATTGGTGTACTTAACCCTTAACAATCAAAACCCCACCTGCATTCAATACAGTGAGCAACAGAGAGAAAAACTCTTGGCACTCGCGGAGCAGTACCAGTTTTATATCATTGAAGATGATGTGAATTATTCTCTCCCCGAGGAATGGCACCCTCCACTGTGGCAGTTAGCACAGACGCTGAATGTGCCGAGGGTCATTTACATTTCAAGCCTTTCTAAGCTGTTTTCAGGGGGCTTAAGGCAAGGTTTTATCCTAGTACCCGAGCCGCTTATCGCACCATTGCGCCTCGCCATTCATAGCCAATGTTGGATGGTTTCACCGCTCAATGTGGAGCTCGCCTGTCAGCTGATTAAGCGTGGGCACATCACGGCCAATCGCGATGCAATTATTCGCGCGCGTCAGCAGCAATGCATAGCACTGGGCGACAAGCTGGGGTTAACTCAGCGCTGGCGGGGTTTAAATGGCTGGATCCAGTTACCCGAAGACATTAAAGCCCATCATCTGGTGACCGCCTTAGCAGCTAAAGGTGTACTGATCCGCAATGGGGATGACTTTAACTGTCATGATAACTTTATCCGTTTAAGTTTAGGTGGCGCCGAAAACGATACCCAATTCCAGCTTGCGCTCGAATGCATCGAATCCACCTTTAGCGCACTCAAGCAAAACGCCTATTCAGTCGTTTAACCTTGCATTTTTATCGCGAGAAAGAAGCAAAAAGAAACGCCAGAGTGATGCTCTGGCGTTTTAAGCTTACTTACAAGCATTTAAGATGTTGAGATCTAAAGTTATCGCACCTTGAACACAAGCTATGGCTATTGCACCTTGATTTGGTACACGCTGGTTGTGCCACTGACTTCATTACCAATGATCAACAGAGGCTGACCATTAGGACTCTTCTCGGCACTCACAAACTTCATGCCTTCTGGCCCTAAATCGCCCGCTAAACTGGCATCACCTTTCACTTCACCTGTATCTGTATTAATGCTGAAACTCGAGTCAAAATCACGGTTTACTACATAATCCACAAAATGCACGTCAAAAGGATTTGTCACGTCGTACATCATAAAACCAGAGGTACGTTCAAGCCCGATAAAGGCATAGCGTTTTTGGCCAATTTTGCCTAGAACTAAGGCTTCTGGCTCGGGTCCTTTATCATCACTGCGGCTATCGCCTTTGTTTTCTTCATTGTTATTGTTGAAGTTATTGCCTAACAAGGCTGCGGTGATCCGCTCAAAATCGCTGCCACTGTCAAACACCTGTTGACCATCGGCGGTCCAGATTGAGAAAGAACGCGCGCCGAAGCTCACAATTTTGTCATAATCGCCGTCGTTATCGTCATCACCCATACTCTTAGTCACTTTCAAACGGGCTAATTGGGTCTTATCTTTTGCGGCAGCAAATTGTGGATGATTAGGATCTAAAGTTAAGTCACCGGCACGGGCTTCCTCCGAAAACCCAGCATAATCACGGGAATCTCCTTCGTTTGCGGTAACAATAAAATCAGCATTATTCCAACGGTAACTCGCAATGGTATCGGGTTGATACATGCCATACACGCCCGCATAGGCCTGAAGGTTGACCATATCGTCCTTGTCACTTGCATCAATTTTATTCACATCAAGACCATAATCCTTCAGTCCTAAGGGTAAAATTTTCGTTACTTTGGCATTGGCGATATCAATCACCGCGATGGCATTGTTCTCCTGCAAGCTCACAAAGGCTCGGCTGTTATCGGGGCTGACACTAATATACTCAGGCTCCAAATCTTGCGCGACAGTGGCCATAGGGCCATTGATTTTAATGTCCTTGGTGATTTCATTATAGCGAGCATTGCCCTGATTAAACTCGGTGAATGTCACTAGCGTCGCCGTTGCTGCGGGTTTACCATCCGCAATGGCGATAATGGCTACACTACCCTCAGGATCGATACTATAGTCTTGATTTGGTTCACCTTCATTCGCAACGAGTACCGTTTTGCCATCATGACTAAAGACTACGTTATCTGGTAATGCACCGACTTCAACCGCGCTGAGATACTGCGGTGTCTCATTGCCATTGAGTTGGTAGAAAGCCACATAGCCATTGGCTTGAGTCTTATTGCCCGCTGCATCGCCGCGCTCAATGGCCGCCGCTAACAAGTTACCATAAATACTGACACTGTTAACGCTGCCCATAAAACTCAAGCCCACATCTTTGGCGACATCCAGTTCGCCGAGCTTATCAAGATTATTCAAGGCTAATGGCGCAGTTGCCTCAGCAGCGTTGCCAAGTAAGTTGGCATCGATAATGTCGACTTTACCGCTTCTCGCATTGACCACAAAAATACGCTGAGAAGCACTGTGGTATTCAACAATCTCAGCAGCGCTCAGGCCATAAACGCCCGTTTGATGACGACCAATAAGCTCCGCCTTGACTCCAACTGCTTGGGGTTGGCAAATAAATTGCGTTTGCGCCGCATCGATTTCAGTCTCTTCCAACTTACCATTACGATTCGCATCAAGCCCGGTATCGATACGTTGACCACCGGCGGGGCAGTTTGCATCACCAATAGAGAGTGGAGTCACGTTCACTAATGAATTTAAGCCGTTATCCCCCTGCTCACCATTGGTACCGTCATCACCATTACAGGCACTAAGGAGTAAACTTGCCAGTATCGCACCAGCCAGCGGCAGTCGTTTTGTGTTCATTGCTTCATTCCTGAATGTGTTGTTATAAGTCGTAGGGTTAAACTAAAGCCCAATAAACTAATCCGCATTCAAGACGGTTAGATGACATATAGATGACGGTGACGTGACAATCCCAGTCGAAGGAATGACGCTCAGGCGTACATTGGTGCATCAATGCAATAAAAAGGCAGTAAATCGATTTTGGTTACAATTTAAGTGTAAAGATATCGTCATCGAGATTGGCTTATTCGCCTGAGCGTTTTACTATGTTATGGCTTAATATCCTTATACTCGATGACAAGACCAATCACTCAGTTCAACTGTTGGTTGGGTCTACGCTGGTCACTCATTTCTCCCCTATACTCCTCCAATGCTCATGGCACGATATGCTATGTCAATCGAGGCGAAATGAGTCGCCAATAAGCAAAATTGTTACCCTACAATTTTGATTTTCGAGTGACATAACACTTTATATCGCCTTCTTTCGCCACTCGAGGTAACTGTGGACCTACAATCGTCAAGTAATTCAACCACACAGCGTAATATTCCCCATTTGGCCTTGCTTATCCCAATGCTTGCCGCCATTGTCGCGATCACGCCGCTCGCGATTGACATGTATTTGCCCGCTATGGCAACACTCGCCCATAGCTTTCATACCGATATCACCTTAGTGCAACAATCCTTGAGTGTTTACTTAGGCGGCTATGCCCTCGGCATGCTGTGCTTTGGGCCGCTTGCTGACCGTATTGGCCGTCGTCCCATGGTGATTATGGGACTATCAGGTTTTATGTTAGCTAGCCTGTTGTTAGGCTTAGCCGAGCTGATTGAAGTGTTTTTGGGCCTGCGCTTTTTACAAGCTTTTATCGGCGCAGCGGCCACTGTAGTTGTCCCTGGCTATATCAAAGAAGTCTATGGTGAAAACACGGCTAAAGGTATGTCTTATGTCAGTTTAATCATGATGTTAGCGCCATTATTAGCCCCCAGTATTGGTAGTCTTATCCTCGAACTTGGCGAATGGCATTTGATCTTCTTTATCCAATCAGCCTATGCCCTGTTATTACTGATGTTGGTCATTACGCTGCTGAGAATGCCCAGCGATAAAGATCAAAGTAGCCGCAGCCAAAAATCTTTTTTAGGCGCCTATGCCACTGTGTTTTCACGCCCAGGCGTCAAAATGAATATTGCCAGCGGTGTGCTCACCTCTTTTGCCTTTTTCTGTTATTTAACGGCATCGCCCTTTGTCTATATGGAGGTTTTTTCATTAGATAAATCCTTATTTGCCCTACTCTTTAGTACCAATGTGGGCGCTCTGATGCTGGCAAATATCATCAATACCCGAATTGTGGGCCGTTATGGCTCGTTAAGGATGTTGCACGTGTCGACTTTCTTAGGAGCGCTCGCAGCTGCAGGTTTACTGGGAGTGAATTTATTGGGTTTCAGTTACCACTTTACGGTATTAATGCTTATTCCACTGATGGGTTCTCTTGGCATTATGTCAGTTAATGCTGATGCCATTGTGTTAATGAAATTTAAGCAGGAAACCGGCACGGCAACGGCGGTAATTGGCACCTTAAGATTTGGCTTTGGTGCCCTTGCAGGACCATTACTCGCGCTGTTTTACAATGGCACCGCAGTGCCCTTCTCGGCATTAATGTTGACGGCGGTATTATTGGTGGGATTCTGTCAATTTAACCGGCCGACTCATCAAGCCAAACAAAAGCAATAATCTACGCCTTTATGCTGCGCAAGCGAAGCAATCATAGTTTTCATCGCTTTTGTGGTTGATTTGTAACAAATTAAGTGGTCCCTAAACAAACGGCACTTAGGTTATATATAGTACCTTGGGTGCCGTTTTTCATTGTAAATCAGCTAACCCATTCTAATTAAAGTGATTAAATAAAATGACCCCACACAAAAACTCCCGTTTAATGAGCATTTATCGCGCCTAAACATGAAATTGTCTCAAGTTGGTTATTTTTTACAGAAAACCCTTGAAATGTGTTCTTTTTTGAATATGATGAAATTCTGTTCATTGCAACAGCTGCTGCATCCAAAGGGATGAGCGCTTGAAATCGATGGTTTCAAGTTCAGCAAACGGAGTCTGAATTACCCTTCAGGCTTATTTTTAGAGCGATTACCGTCGCTGTAACAAGATACTGTTTACCGTAACGGTACTATGCAATAGGAGTTTCACATGGAGAAGTTATCCGGCGCCAGCATGATTGTGCGTTCCCTTATTGATGAAGGGGTAAAGCACATATTTGGTTATCCTGGCGGCTCAGTGTTAGATATCTACGACGCCCTGCACCTTATCCCCGGTATTGAACACATCCTTGTTCGCCACGAACAGGCCGCCGTGCATATGGCCGATGGTTATGCCCGAGCTACGGGAAAAGTAGGCGTAGTACTCGTGACCTCAGGCCCAGGCGCCACCAATGCCATTACTGGCATCGCCACCGCCTATATGGATTCGATTCCATTAGTGGTGTTATCTGGCCAAGTGCCGAGCAATCTAATCGGTAACGATGCGTTCCAAGAATGCGACATGATTGGGATTTCACGCCCAGTCGTCAAACACAGCTTTTTAGTCCAAGATCCCACTCAAATTCCTGAGATCATTAAAAAAGCCTTTTATATTGCCTCCACGGGTCGTCCTGGCCCCGTCGTGGTAGACTTGCCCAAGGATTGCCTCAATCCGGCATTACTGCACGACTATATTTACCCCGAGAGCATAAAAATGCGCTCCTATAATCCAACGACATCGGGCCATAAAGGTCAAATTCGTCGAGGATTACAGGCATTATTAGCAGCGAAAAAACCCGTGCTCTATGTGGGTGGTGGTGCGATTATTTCTAGCAGTGAAAAGCAGATCTTAACCCTAGCAGAAAAGTTAAATATCCCCGTTGTCAGCACCTTAATGGGCCTTGGCGCCTTCCCTGGCACCCATAAAAACAGCTTAGGTATGTTGGGGATGCACGGTCGCTATGAAGCTAACATGACCATGCATAACTGCGATCTTATCTTCGGGATTGGCGTGCGTTTCGATGACAGAACCACCAACAACATCGAAAAATACTGCCCTAACGCCACCATCTTGCATATTGATATCGACCCCTCATCGATTTCAAAAACCGTACGAGTGGATATCCCGATCGTTGGCTCGGCCGATATTGTATTAGACAGCATGTTAGCCCTGCTTGAAGAATCGAAGGAGAGCAACGATAGCGAGGCGCTCAATCAATGGTGGCAAGAAATCACTGTGTGGCGCGAGCGTAACTGCTTGGCATACGATAAGGAAAGTCATCGGATCAAACCACAGCAAGTGATTGAAACTCTCTACAAACTCACTAATGGTGAGGCCTATGTCGCCTCGGATGTGGGCCAGCATCAAATGTTTGCCGCACTCTATTATCCCTTTGATAAACCCCGCCATTGGATTAACTCCGGTGGCCTTGGCACTATGGGCTTTGGTTTACCCGCAGCAATGGGGGTCAAAATGGCAATGCCAGACGAAACCGTCGTGTGCGTAACGGGCGATGGTTCGATTCAAATGAATATTCAAGAGCTTTCAACCGCTCTGCAATACGATACGCCGGTTAAAAT
>NZ_AKZL01000118.1:0-11828 GCF_000282755.1 Shewanella sp. POL2 | reverse complement strand
CAAGGCGCAGCTCCAGCAAGTACGGCTCAGGGTGATGCGGTAAGTACAGCAAGTCCTGAAAGAAGTGAACCAGAGGTTCGTTATGTCGAAACTCCTGCCGAAAATTCTACGCAATCGGGAAGTACAGTTGTTGAGAACAATCCTTTCGCCTTCGATGGTAATCAAGCTGGATTCAATTTCTCTGTAATGGGCGGATTTGGGAACAACGTCCAACCCTCAAACGTGAGTTATAACAGTGTTGATTTGGTGGGTGGTGTTGCGGCCAGCGGTCACTCTGTCGCAGGTTCCAGTAGTAGCGGTGGACCATCTATGGACACTTCCAATAGCAACGTGCCAACGATGGAGCGTTGATTGATTGAGGTTTTAAATTCGGCGGTTTTTACCGCCGTTTTTTTTGGGAAATTTGTTGTTTTTGAATAGTGATGTAGCATGGATGGAAATGTAGTGGTAGGGGAAAAATTTTGAAGATATTTAGCCTATTAGTGGCAGCTTGTTTTAGTTCAGTCAGTATTGCCAATGCTGAAGAGATAACAGTTACAGAGTCAGCAACCGATTTATGGGGTGTGAGTTATTTAAGTGGTAAACCAGTGGGCCGCAAAATGTCACTCAACAATTTCAAGGCGGATCTAATTGACCGAGCGGCGAGAAAAGCAATTTACTCTAAATTAAACCCTACAGCACAACAGGGCGTATTGATCAGGTCATCATCTAATGACGAATCGGTATTGCATGAGGTCGTTACTGCAAGTTCTTATATGTATTCTGTAAATAGTGTTGAATTCGGCTATAACGTGTTGCCTGCAGGTATTGAGATTAAAGCAGATATAACCGTTAGCATTCGTCCTTATGACGAGTCCATGCTGTTAAAACAGTTGGAAACGGATGTTCATCTATCGTCGCAGAATAGGCGCCACTGGACACCGATTGATGGACGCTATTTGAAAGAAAAAGAAGATAGAATTTATGGCACTCCTAATAGTTTGTTTGTGATCACCGGCAATCATGAGAACACTATGCCCTCCGACTATCAGTTTGTGTCTACTGAAACCTTTTTGGATTATTGGGTCATACGATACAAAGTCATGCTCGCTGACGCTTACGGGCGCCGTGGGGTAAAGGGTTCCTTTTTAGGTACGGTAGATGATGTTAGCTCAAGGCCAGATAAGGTCTTTGATGCCGTACTGTCACATAAGCCTCAACAACAGATTAAATATCCTGACCAACAGATGATTAAAAGGATGGATGGAGCATTAATCTTAGTTGGTAAAAAGGTCGTATCTGTCAACAATTTGAAAAATACGCAAGTACCCATAGGTATGAGCGCAACAATTCAGGCAATGCCGTCGAAGTAGGGATGGATTTTATATGCAAAAAATTAGTGCCGCGCTGCTAATAATTACTATGTTGTTAACTAATACAGATGTCATTGCGGGTGAGTTTGATTATCGTGGTAATGGTGTGTCCAGGTTAATTGTTCATGGATTCGACGACGCCGATTCGCTTGCGCACACAGGAAGTATCAAATCGATTCAATATGCGCTTTACGATGCTTTGATGCAGTCAGGCCGCAAGATTGAAAAGCCTTGGGAAGTTGTGATGGTTTTGAATTTGTCCCCGTATGAAGTTACCGGGAGTGATTTAGCCTTTGAACAAGGAGTGATAGAAGGCCAGTCGGAGCCGATATTTAGAATTGTTGCCAGCAAAACAATAACAGTGAGAGGTGATGTGATTGATCGTGCTTATAAAAATGTTTTGAGGTTGGAGCAAAATCAGGAGTTTCAAAAGGCTTTTGACCAGTATTCTAAAGCGATGAATCATAAAAATGCGGGAGAGATGTCAAGGATCTTTATGAGTTTTGAGGCGCTTGATAAGCTGGGAATTTATCTTGAACACACGATTTCAAGTTATTGATATACAATCGTTTTAAAAATGGCTTTTCGAAGATTTTTGAAATTAAGATATAAAAAAGCTGGGAATGTCCCAGCTTTTTTTAGGAAATTAACCTTGAAGGAAGTTTGTCCAGCCTTTCCAAAGGTCTTTATAAACGCGATCTGGTGCAGACGGAATTTGAGTCGCTAGTTTGTTGCCACTGGCTTTCAATTCGCGATGTTTAGCTCTAAATTCCAACATACTGCTGCAATTCCACTTCTTAACTTCTTTACTAGCTTGGTTAAAAGTGACGTACTTTTGTCTTTTAGCAAGAAGGTCTTTGAACTTGACACCGAATAACATGGTCGGTGCTGCTGGCACAAAGTCAGGCAGTTGTTTATTTGCAGCCATTTCTAAAAATTGAGTTGAAGTGGTGATGTTATTTTCTTTAAACCATCTTTTCACTTTCTCAAGAGTACCTTTTTGGTGGTAATCATAAGGTTCTTCATTTCCTAGGAAATGGTTCCAAGATTGCCACATACCTTTTCTTGTATAGAAAGAACGAGGATCAGAAGGAATGTTTTTAGGTTTTTCATTCTTCTGGTGATACTCCACCCATTCGGCCATTGTTTTAATGCCAGATGCTTTGGCATATTCGGAAGATGTCTCATAACTAGCAAATACGCCGCCGCGACTATGAATGTCATCTTCTTCCGATTGCGGTATTACAGGTGCGTTAGGGTTCAACACCCCCCAACCTTGCCATAATCCTCTACGGCCATAGAATAATGATGGCGACACTGGTAGATATGGAGGGATTTCATTAGCCTCGACGTATCTAAGCCATTCTGCACGACTGGTAACTCCGAGATCTTTTATATACTCCACCCAATCTTCATAAGATAAAAACTGCACCCCTTTCCGTGAGGTTATCATCTTCTCCGAAGCAACTTGCTCTGGTTTTTTGATGTTATCCTTGGGTACGTGCGTTAGTGGTGCAGTAACCGGAAATTTAAGTACGTTGTTGCTATTCATGATGTTTTCTCGATTTTTTGACGGCTTCGCGCTGGCTAGGCTCGTAAAATTCCTGAGAGGGTAGTTGTCTACTCAGTACGATTTTCATCTATGAGTATGTGCGAAATCTCTCACAAACACAATTCAAATATTCTATAGGTTAATTATTCCTTGTTAATCTTTGACATGTAAATGTGTAATTCTGGAATGAGAAGATCCGTGTCAGGCGTTGCATCATTGCGTTTTGAACGTGTCTTAGTACCGTAATTACTTTCTAAGTGTTTGACCTTTATGTCGTAATCGGAGAAAACGAAAAGAGGTGTTTGGCCGTTGTATTGCAGTTTTTCTTTACTACTACCAGCTTTCCAAATGTTGTAAATCGTTGTTGGTATTATGTTTCTTTTTATTCGAAAACTATGTGATTTTTGGTTTTTTTGAAAAATTTCTAGATATTCATTTCCTTTTGAAAATTCCAGAATGTTGTTTTGCACTGCTTTTTGTATTCTTGTTGAAAAATCCTTTTCTTTCAAAACGCGCATTCCACTTCTCATGTACCAAGAGACTGAAATGGTAGATTTTTCTTCGCATTTTAAAACGTGGATTTTTCTTGTGAGCATAACGAGTGAGCACAATGTATTTTGCCGGGCTAACGTTGCTCTTAACTTGTGTAGGTCATGCGTTGATAGTAACGCTTGAATGTTATCTTTCGTATTATTTATTTTTTCAATCAGTTGATTTATATGGTTATATTCTGAATGAGGGAAAATGATAACACCTGGTGTTATACTGGTTCTGCCGATTGAATCTTCAGAAAGCGTCATTTGAGTTAAGGAAGATGCTATCCACCCTCGCGCTTTGATGTCAGAAAATAGTTCTACTTTGAATTTATCAAATGTTTGGGGTGAAGGAGTTATTTTATAAAAAAATGACTGATTGCTAGCTGCATCAGGAAGATGACTGGCTAGTTCAATTAATTCAAGAGTCAGTTTGTTGTACAAAACATCAAAAGAGTTAATGTCGAATGCGGCGTTAGTCACCGTCTACCTCGTAAAATTCCGAAATTCCCTTTCTTCTGATTCATTTGAAAACTTAGAACTCTTCTAAAAAAATGTTATTATATATTAAAAACTTTGCGTTTAGAAAACTGTGTAGGCCATATGATGAAAATCAACAAACTAGCAACAGTATCACTGTTCGCCATGATGCTTTCAGCGTGTGCTGTATCAGTATCAACTGAAAAACCTGAAATTTCTGATTGCTGTAGTAAAACAATTTATGATCAAAATATCAATGTAAGGCATCAACAAAGATACGATGTTCGGAACCTTTCAGCTGATGCTGGGAGAAAAATAGGCGATCTCGATCTTGCTTTCGAATTGGAAAAGGCGAGAGATGCGGCTGTTAATGATGGCCGTAGCTCCATGATGAATTACTATCGTGATGTTTACCGTGCAGCAGTTTCATCTGCTTACAGTGATAGCTATCTGCCAACGCAAGCGCCAGCTGCAAATGATGAAAAGCGTGATCTGCAACAATTCAATGCTGATGCCCAAATCATTATTCACCAACCCACCGATAGAACGCTTTATTTTGAGTATGATGCTGTCGGCTATTCCGATATTGCCGAGGCTCAATATGTTTTGGCTAAGCACCGTGATTATCTTTTAAAAACCCACGGTAGAGTGCTGGTTGTTGGTTATGCTGATATTAGTGGCTCAGCTGATTACAATCTTGCTCTTGGACGCAAACGTGCGGAGCGAGTAAAAAACGAATTGGTCACCAAAGGGGTGCCTAGTGAACTGATTAGCGTCGTTAGCTATGGGGCTTCGTATTCGCCACCACTTATGAGCGGTCATACTGACAATTTGAAGTTGTGGCGTAAAGTCGAGTTGTATTATTGAGTCGAAAGGCCAATTTTTGCGTCATTTGAAATGTCTGGTCTAATCATAGTCATGATGATTAGTGGAGATTTAAAAATGAATAACAGCTATTACAGCCAACCCGCTTACAACGCAACCCCACAAGCCCAATCTCAATCTGCTCCAATGCAACAGCAGACGCATTATTTTCAACCGCGCCAAGGTAACCCTATGAATATTGGGCCTCACCACGAGGCCGCAAATTATGATGAATATCAGCAGTACCAACCCCAGCATGACAATCGCCGCGGATTTGAAGAGCAATCCGCACAAAGCGCTCAAAATGTTCAGCCTGCAGCTGCTCCAGAATTTGAAAAATCGGTAAAAATCCACGGTAAGGCCGCTGCGCTGACCATCGTCGCATCTGTCACTAAGAAAGGTTTTCACACCTTGAACATTGAAGGCGCAAACGGAATGGGGGATGGCACTAAAAAGTTTGATTGGCAGGATAAGACAATAATTCAAATCACCGCGACTGAATATCGGCATTTGTTAGCCGTGCTATTCGGATTCATTCCATTCATTGAGTTTAAGTCACATGGCCCACAGAAAAACAAAAGCATCTCGGTCAAGCGACAACAGAATGGGTTTTTCTTCTCAATCAATGAGGGTGGCAAGAAGCCAAAAGCTGTTCCTGTGAGCTTTGATGATGCTTACTTACTCGGGGTCTACGCATTGGATGTATTTGCACGAAATTACCCTAACATTGACTCACATTGCCTGTTAAATACCGTTCAAACCTTTACACAGCTGCCGTACTATCCTGTCCAGCAGTAGTGCTAGGCGTTTTCAATCGGCAAGGAATGAGTTTTGAAAGCGCCGTAGGTGTGGATAGCCAGTTGAGGATAATGCGACAGAAGAGTCTCTATCCACGTCTGCGCAACCGATGGATTATCGGTCATGCTTGGAAGTTGGTACTTAACAATGATCTTGTCATTTGATTCTGGGATAACTCCCAGTTTTAAATGGTAGGCCGCGCTGTGACCTCGGGCATGAATAATTTGAACTAGCACTACTGGCATTTCTGACTCTAGTAGTTTACCGCATTCGTCCACTAATTCTGAATATGAAATAAACAATTTACATATGCCTTAGCATTATAGATTTGTGTTATTGACGCTACTATAATCCATCCTAATTCAAATATGGAGATGTAATTTTGTGAATGCGATAAGAATTTGTCACAACAACCCTAAAATCCGAGTATGGTTTGGTACTTCATTCACACCTTACCCTCGCTCAGTTTTTTATTCGTTGATCTCAATTGTGGGTTTCAGCACGTTGTCTGTGATCGTCAACCTCCATAACTCATTAACTCCTTGGGCTGGGATAGTTGTACTTGGGGGGGGGGCGTTGGTGGCGCTTGGATTAAAGAAAAAGGTCTATATGTCTTATCTTTACGAGTCTGATTGCCTGCTCGAGTTGACACTGTGGGGGGGGCGCATTTGGAGTCGAGAATTCAACTTAGCCAATGATGAACTTAAAATTGAAAGTACAATGAACGCTTATCGCGTGGTTCTCAGTGACAAAAGTATCGTGCTTACCAATTCGCGGGGATTAGCTGAGCAGGTTCATGGGCAGTTAGCAAAACTGATTAAGGTTTGTCACTCTTAGGCTTACTGTATATACGTGTTTCGACTTTCCAAGACTCAACAACCTCCGTGGTTTTCCCACCTTCTGATTTCATCGTTTTTTGTTCCCATGAAGAGACAACTGGCTTGCTGAGCTCATTACGTTCAGCAAGTTCGATGTAAGCATTTTCAGCCATCAATTCGTTTAGGGTTGGCCGTTTCTTGCCATCATCTTTGGCGTAGACATTTAGCGTAGCTGAAGCAATCGCACAAATGGATACGGCTTTAATCAGTCTGATAAGTTTCATGAATTTCCTACCTAGAACTATGGTTTATGTTAGATCTTAACTTAGATTAAATAACATGCAAACTTAATTATCTGTGTTAAAATAATCGCTCTCGATGAAGGAGCCACTTATGAATTTCAGTCAGCATCGCTACAAACTTTTAGCGGCTGCGTTATTAGCCTTGCCACATTTTGCATTTGCGGAAATTGAAGGTATGACCTTTACGTCTGTTATGCAAGAACAGACGACTTTGACACCTGCTTCGGCTATGGCCATCAACCCGGTTCTTGAACATTCAATGAATGTTTATGTGTCCGCCGGTCTTGACCGAAAGCTAAAACTATATTGGCTTTCTAGTGGGGTCAAGCTTAACGAAGTCAATACGGGTGTGATTGGTGTTTCCGACAGAATTACATTTCAAGGAAAAGACTTTTACGGAAAACAGATCTCTATAGTTGCGCCTAATTCACAGGGAAATTATACCTTACAGGCTGACTTGTTATCCGTTGATGGGAATGTGATTGGCTCTTGGTCTATTCCGGTGACAATAGATACTCAAGCACCAACAGCTAATAGTTCTGATTTAGCTTTTAACTATAGATCCTTCGGTGGAACTTTAGCTTCATATAGCCCTATGGATTTCGGCCAATTAAAACTCACAGGTATTCAAGATACAGGTGCTGGGCTCAAAAATGTTCTCTACATTGTGAAAGATGATGTGAGCCTTTCATTAATAAATTCGATTAATGCTCAATTGGATTTAGATACTTCCACTGCGAGCCTTTCGTCCCTACCATCTGAGGTTTTACCCAGTGATAGAGGTTGGTATCAGGCTGGTTTTAGGGTCTTTGATGCAGCAGGTAATTATTCAGATTTTACTGCTCGCTCGTTTATCGAAAAAGCCTCATATCCCTTACCAGTTCGTAGCGACATTTATGATGCTTCAAGTGCTACGTGGAAGCCGTACACATCTTGGATGACCATCTACAACAATCCGATAAAAGTCCGCTATAGACGGCCCTATTCTGAAACGTTGGAAGCAAACGGGGATTATGGTTGGAGTAGTTATGGTTATCGAGAGGGTGATTTTGTCTATAACGAATTTACTGTCTCATATCCTACAGTAAACCCATATTGGGTTGCGCTGACGAAAAGTGGCATTCACTCAGTCAATTACCTTTCTGATTTCAAGTTCACCCTAGGCCCAAGTGTTGATCGTTCGCCTACTAAGCAACCTGACACTGTACAATGGTTTAGTGAGGAAGGTGGCAGTGGGGGCGAAAGAATCAGTGTTGGCAAATACACAAAAGTGGTAAGGCTTCGTCTAAACAGTGAAAAAATGGGTTATGAACAATTAGCCGTTGTTTCAGGTTTAGGCTCCTGTGTTATCCCAATTGGTGAAACCTATTGCGATGTTACAATCAACAGAGTATTTGAGTCTGGTTTTGGCTATACACCCTACAGCTATGTGGTCTACTCAAGTGTGAACGGTGTCAGTGATGGACGTTTTAGTGCTCAATTTAATTATTGGTATACATATTGGGATTTTATTGCTCCCACAATCGAATCGGTCAATGTTACTGATGATTCAATAACTGTAAACGTGTACGACACGAACACTACTAGCGATTGGCGTTCTGGAATGTGGAAGACAGAGGTTTTCCGATTGCAATCTAGTTTAGGCTTCGCAATATCTCCCGATTCTTGGGTGATCACCGGCACCGGCCGTCATCGAGTTACTTTTAAACTCAATCGATTACCAAGTGGTCGTCAAAATATTTCGTTTTACGCAGATGACACCTATGGTAATCGGGTAACACAGTCGATTCTATCCAATTATCTAAACGACACTACGCCTCCAGTTTTGCGATTGCAATCGCCTTCTGGAGCGCAAATCACAAACGGAAGCACCATTAATGGTTTAGAGAGTTTACGTATCAGCATTACTGATGATAGTGAAGCCAATATCAATTCGGTTGTGCTATCTGGAGGGGCTGCTAAGGATTCAGTTTATGTTTCTACAAATAATTTAGGTGATGGTATTTACGACCTGAATTACCCTCGTTTATTCCCTAGTTTGGAAGCGAATGAAACTTACACTATCAATATTACCGCTCAAGATACAGCAGGGAACGCATCGACGTTAACTTCAACCTTCTTGTATTTGCCTGCCAACTTATTGCAAGTTGGGCAAATGACGACTTTGGCTGTTAATAAACAACTGCAGAACACGCAAAACGACCCAATTACATCAATTAAAACTGGTGTGCTCAGAACGGCTGAAGGACAACTCGCGTCCGGTGCTCAAACGGCATTTATCACGTTACGCAGTGACGCCAAAATCAACGTCAATATCCTTGGTAGCGTGTTGCAACCTGGGGAAACTAAACAAATCACGATCATCCCCAGCATCACAGGTGAAGTTGTTATTCCTGTTTACTCTGCTTCTCCTGGTGTGAAAGGGCAGGCAAGCTTCATGATCGACATTCCGCAAATCACTTCTACCAATTAAAGGGCAGGCCATGCAAATTAATAAATCATTACTTTTAGGGCTGTGTAGCGTCATCTGCTCTGGCATGGCTAACGCGGCAGTAGAAGGCTTTTCGTATACAGACACCAACGCTACAGTGAAAACCACTGAGGGCTCGCTCATTAACCCTCAAACTGATGCGATGGTTTACCTCTCTGGAGGGCTTGATAACAAACTTAAGCTATCAGTCATCAACACCAGTGGAGTGACGGTGTTCAACAACACCACAGATTTTATTCGAGTTTCTGACAGGTTAAGCTTTTCTGGACGAGAATTTTACGGAAAATCAATAACTATCCCCAAATTGATGGATGGTTTGTATAGCCTTAAAATCGAAACGATTAACAGTTCTGGTACAACAATTGATCAGTATACAAAGGTTGTTGAAGTTGATACTGAGGGACCTATCATTGGAGACTGGTATGGAAATGGAACAGGCAATTATGGTGCCGAAACAGGGTCGAATGAGATTTGGTGGCTAAATACACAAAACACCGGCGAAGATTCGAAAATTTGGATAACGGATGTAAAAGGTGCGGTTTCAGGTTCTGTCATTGTACAAAAACTAAATTCCGATTCCATCGTATTAACAAGACCCATGGTCATAGACCAAGCAGCATTCAAAGCTGTGATAAATGCACAAACAGACTTATCAAATATATTACCGTCAAATAACGCTTCTGATCCATATTCAATGCAGGCTCAGCTATATGATGCAGCAGGTAACATCACTCGTTCAACTGTCAAAACATTCTATTACGACAACTATGGTGGGGCTCCATCTTCTCCTTTTGCAGTCTTCGACCCGGATGCAAACTTGGCTGAAAGTGTATCTAGTTCATTTGTAGGTTTTGTAGCTTATACTCCAGGCATGACAGTCAAAACCAACCCCGTTCGATTGTTATATAGAGTACCAGTAGATAACGTTCGAGACGCTGGAGTGAAAGGGGGGCTTGCTCTCGCGAACTCAGTGGGAGCGACAAATGTTATAATTAATGGTGAATACGGTTATTTTGATATGACAGCGCCATTTGGATATAACAACGCAAACCAAATTAAGTGGGTTGACTTTGGTCGATGGATGGCAGGCACTATCCAATACAATTTGTCATTGTCTGAAACTGCTTCAAAATCCCCAGTGTTGACGTCAGCAACATTTTTGTTAAATGACGTTCGAATGTCTATTACGACAGGGATCATGCATCATAATTCGATTTTGCCAGCTACAATGACTGATTTTGAGCTTCGGGTGCAGCCGCGGGATTACGTGCAACGCGCAAGTTTTCGTGGATATTCTTGCGACATTCCAGCAGGTGAGTCAATTTGTAGCTTAACGGGTTTAACATATGAGATGACCAAAGGTGGATATGGCTATTTGCACGATGCTATCGGTGTTGTGTCAGTGGGCCTGCCGATGGGAACACTTTACGCGAATTACAGCTACGGCGAATCAACCTATAACGATGCTCAATACCCGCAAATGACCAGTTTTAAAGTTGATACGACAACTAACACTCTTACTGCATTTGTTTATCTACCGGGTGCAGGCAGTTGGTTTGAAAGGTTAGTCATGAAGGCCGCTAGAATTAAATATGGTACAAAATATTTAAACCCTATTAGTTCAATTCGCAACGGTGTTAATTGGGAATACGTCTTTAACTTAAATTCTCTGCCGACTGGAAACCATTCACTAGAATTAGAGATGGTCGAGAATCACGGGCCTACCACTGTGTCCCCGCTTCAAACATTCAAAGTAGAAAACGCCACACCAACAATAAGCATTACAAATTCCGGTAGTGCAGTATTCAATGAAATTGTCGGGCTAGATGACTTGGTAGTGTCCATTGCAGATGAATCAAGCTACACCATCGATAGTGTTATTATCTCCGGCGGTTCAGCTAACGACACGGTTTATTTGGCCACTGTAAGTAAAGGCAATAACGTGTATTCATTGCAATATCCAAGGCTTTTCCCATCACTTACATCCGGTGAGATTTATACTTTAACGGTGAAAGCTACCGACGTTTTTGGCAACCAAGGCGTTAGTAGCAAGAGCTTTACTTATCAGCCGCCTAACATAGTAAATGTAGGCTCATTAACCACTCTTGCAGTATCTAGGGATTTAGCTAGCTCTGCAGACAAACCTGTCAGTGAAGTCGTCATTAATGATCTGAGAACAGTTGAAAGCCAGCTCGCTTCGGGACCGCAAGATGCTTTATTTACGTTACGCACTGACGCAGAAATAAGTGTTCAGGTACTTGGTCAAGTGGTAAAGCCAGGTCAAACGGTAACGTTAAACCCGGTGGCTACTTCGGGAGTCGTTAAATTTTCGGTGTATCCCGCGGCGAGCGGTCAAAAAGGGAAGGCACAGTTTTTATTTGAAATATTAGAAGTGAAGAGCAACATCTGATAAGGGCGTTGTTGCCTAAATCAATCTTAGGTATGCCTTTTCCTAAAAGGGTTCCTGGTATTAATTGACCCTCTGGCGAATAGGCATACCCAGTCCTATGACTTTGTTCATCACTTTCACACCAGCCAGTGCCTCGCCGACTTGGCCGTTGTAGTCCCGCAGGCTCAATTTCGGGCTAATCAGTTGCTTGTAACGATACATAGCTGTTTCTGACAGGGAGCGTTGGTG
>NZ_AKZL01000117.1:0-11869 GCF_000282755.1 Shewanella sp. POL2 | reverse complement strand
ATGCTTTGGCGGGATTTTTTATGGCGTGGTTTAACGCTTAAGTGCCTTTAATCTCCATTAGGATTTGCAGTGCACGTTCGCGTTTTTGCTGATTATACAAATCGTTAGTAAAGATAAATTCATCGACACCTAGCTCCTTCACTATCATCTCTAAGCGGTGCTTAATGGTGGTGGGGTCACCGGTGACGGATAAGCCTAAGAAGTTATCGACATAGGTTTTTTCCTGCTCGCTCCACAGGCCATCCATGCTGTCCACGGGCGGTTTTAACCAAAGCGGTTCACCACGGATCAGCGCAAGCACCCGTTGCTTGGAGGTGGTGCTTAAGTATTCGGCTTCGGCGTCTGTCTCGGCGGCGATAAGTGGCAGGCCAAGCATGACATAGGGCTTATCCAACACCTTAGATGGCTTAAAGTCGCGGCGGTAAATCTCTATCGCATCATAGAGGAATCTTGGCGCAAAATGCCCTGCAAAGACATAGGGTAAGCCGCGCTGGGCTGCAAGCTGGGCGCTAAAGAGGCTAGAGCCAAGTAGCCAAATCGGCACATGGGTGCCTTCGCCGGGAATCGCTCTTACGGGATGATGGCCATTGTAGTCGCCGAGTAAGGTTTGTAACTCGCTCACCTCGGCGGGAAATTGCTCTGCGCGGCTCATATCGCGGTTAAGGGCGCGGCTGGTGATTTGATCGCTCCCAGGGGCGCGGCCAAGTCCTAAATCGATACGCCCCGGATAAAGACTCTCGAGCGTACCAAACTGTTCGGCAACCACTAAGGGTGCATGATTGGGCAGCATAATCCCACCCGCGCCGACGCGAATGCGTTTAGTATTCTCGGCAATATAGCCAATTAATACCGATGTCGCGGCGCTGGCGATACCGGGCATATTGTGGTGCTCGGCAAACCAGAATCGGTTAAAACCTAACTCATCGGCCACCTTAGCGTATTGTAGGCTGGCGCGCAGCGTGTCTCCGATGCAGGCGCCATGGCGAACAGGTGCAAGCTCTAACAGTGAAAAGGGAACATCCGCTAGGGGAGATTTTGTTACTGCCTGCGATGGGGCGGCAGATGTCGAAGTCGATGATGTAGCCATAAATTAAGCGCCTCTTTGCGTGAGTCAGCTCTGTGGCAGCTGCTTTATCTTGTCTCCCTCGGATGAATGTGGTGGACGCTAAAGCGATTGCTCAGTCAGTGCTGATGGAGTCTTACCCTAGGATATGGTGACGTATCAATGATAAACAAGCTCAAGGCTTGAACTAACACTGCCCTAAAATTGGAACCGAACATCTTAGTTTTGCAAACAGGGGTGAAAGCCTTATCCCAAGCCGATGCATGAAAAATCACCACTGAAAGTTCAGATTGTTTGGTGCTGAGCAGTAACCTAAAGGTATAAAAAAACTGCCGCAAGCGCGGCTTGTCGGCAGTTTTTAGCGCTCACATGTATGTGAGTGGGAGGATTATTGCTCGGCTTTCACATCACGTAGTGAGGCCGCCGCGTTATCTTCAATGTTGTTATGGGCGTGATGACTTTCGGTCAAACGGCGCATCAGAGGTAATACGGCTAAGGCGATAATAGTACAAAATACAGCAGCAATACCTAATTTATTGAATAGATTGGTATAAACGGGCAGCGTTTGCAGCGGGTCGACTAAGTCCTGTGGCACGCTGGCAAAGTTCGCTACAACGCCGCCTAAGTACTGGGAAATACCCGATGCCACGAAATAGGCGCCCATCATAAAGCCACCCATGCGCGCTGGCACGTAACGAGCGATCATGGCTAAACCAAGACCACTCACTAGCAGCTCGCCCAGTGAGTAAGAGGCATAACCCCAGATCATCACCCAAGAAGAGGTTTTACCTTCAACGGCAAATTGGCCTGCAAAACCGTAGATAAAGAAGCCAATCGCGACAACCGCAAAACCTAAGGCGAACTTAGCGGCAATCGAAAAGTCCTTATTATTGCGGCCAGCCCATGAATAACTCCAAGCCAGAACAGGGCTTAACACCATGATCCAGATGGGGTTCAGTGCTTGGAACTGTGCAGGTGACCAAGTCCATAAATGGGTGCCAAAGACTTGGAAATCCCAATCGACATTACGCAGCGCAAACAGGGCCAGTGAGGTCGACATTTGTTGATAGAAGATAAAGAAGAAAACGGTTTGCACAGTGAGGATTAGCGCTGCGATAAGGCCGGCACGCTCACTTGGCTCACTGGTACGAATTAAGTGGAAGAAAATCCCTAATACCGCCACACCCGCGGCATACACGAATACTCGGGCAACATCTTCATATTCAAGAATAATGGCCGAAGCAACAACGGAAAGTGCCGCTAATACCAACACGATAGCAAGATTCTTCTTGTTGACTGGGCGAGTATCAGGCTCAGAACCATAATTGGCGAGACTCTTGTGCATCAGGGCATAGTTACCTAAGCCGACGATTAAGCCCACACAGCACACGGCAAAGGCGGCATGCCAGCCAAATTCGTTACCGTATTGCGCGTTAACATAGTCCTTAATCCAAGGCGTTAACAGCATAGAGAAGGTTGAACCTACGTTTACCGCCATGTAGTAAATGGTAAAGGCGCTGTCGATTTTAGAATCGTCACCTTCGTAAATCTTACGGACTAAGTTACCGGCATTGGGTTTAAATAGGCCGTTACCGACCACAATTACCCCAAGGGCGGAGAACATAAACCAAGTGTTTTCGGTTGGCACTGTCATCAATGCATAACCTACCGACAAAATCCCTGCACCGAGCAGCATAGTGCGTTTGGTGCCGAGAATTTTATCCCCAACCCAACCGCCGATGGCCGGCGACACGTAAATCAGCGCCGCACAGGCACTCCAAACTAAGTTTGCACGGGAGTCATCAAAGCCAAGACGCTGCACCATAAAGTACACGATCAGCGCCTGCATGCCGTAATAACCAAAACGTTCCCATAATTCGATAAGTGACACAGTCATAAACGAATGTGTCTTGCTTACCTGATTGGTACCAAGAGTCATAAAGCTTGCTTCCGTTATTGTTGTTTTGTGTTTAAGGCCAAGAGTATAAGGCGATAGCCTGCGCAAACCAATGCCACAACGCCAAAGAATAGACTTTGTTACAAATGAAATGGGTGTTTTTAATCTGGAATTAATTTTTGTAAAAAAGTGTGGCTCGCTAATCTTTGTGGTTTGTGAGTTTGGTCATATTTGCGTTCATCGATTTGGGATAAATATCAAATTGCCACCTATTGGGATAAAGGTCGCAATTGGCCCTAAATCTGTCGGTGAAAAGTTTTACTTATAGTTAACAATTCACTATCTTAAAGACTGGTAATCCCGACGCAGAGTGCTATTTTTTAAATTAGTCAGCAAAAATAAAAATGAACTAGATCAAAATAATTAGGCTCTTGACCTTATATTTGGAGTTTACTCGATGAAGCATTTGTCCATCAGTACTAAGTTGTTGTGGATCACTTCCGCCTTATTTCTCTCAATAGTGGCTATTCTCTCCATCAGTCTATGGTGGACCCTCTCGGATCAAAATGCTGAACTTTCCTATCAGGTTCAAGAAACATTGCAAAAGGAGACCCACGATAAGCTTGAAGCGCGAGCGGGCGAATATGGCGAAATGGTCGCAGGTTTTATCAACGAAGCTTACCGGATCCCTTATTCCTTTTCAGGCATACTTGAAAGCACGTCAGAAGAATTGCCACTCAAGCGTGATCGTTTAGAACTCGCTGTGGCTGCTGTGTTAAAGAAAAATACGCAAATCTCGTCAATGTATGCCCAGTTCGAAGCTAATGGGTATGATGGACTCGACAGTGAATTTTTAAATGTTAATGTCAGCCATAGTGTTGCTTCATCTGGGGCATTGGAGGTGTATTACACTCGCAATGATGATGGCACAGTTGAACATAACCAAGTTGATGATTCATCAGAAAAATATAAAACAACTCTCAACGAATTTGGTATACGAGATGCTGAATGGTTTTTATGTGCAAAGGAGACCTTAAAGCCTTGTTTAATGGAACCTTATCTCTACGAAATCACCCCTGGCAATACAGCGTTAATGACGTCGTTAACGGTTCCTGTACTTAAGCATAAACAATTTATTGGTGTGGTTGGGGTGGATCTCAACCTACCAGTATTCCAAGTGTTAATTGATAAACTGTCTAAAAGCCTTTATGACGGCCAAGCTAAAGTGACTTTGCTCAGTACCCGTGGTTTAGTGGTTGCCGCAAGCCACTACAGTAAAAAGGCGCGTCCGTTAGCCGAGTCTATTGACCCCAAATTGGCAACACAAATTGTTGGATTGCATAAAAATGGCGGTTATATGGCAAATGACGATGAAATTATCGTCGCCTATCCGATTAATATTCCCCTTGCCAACGCAGAGTGGTCACTTGCGATTCAAGTCCCTAAATCAATGGCACTCAAGAGTTCGATTCAACTAAATGAAAAAATGGACGAAATGGCAACATCACTTGGCAGCATCTTATTGATTGTTGGCCTAGCGGTTTCCATTCTAGCGGTTGTTACCATCAGCATAGTGATCCGCAGCGTGATTGCACCACTCAAAGTCATTCAGGGCCGCGTTGAAAATTTAGCCAGTGCCGATGGCGACTTAACACAATCGATTGAAGTCGATTCACACGCAGAACTTATCGCTCTGGGTAAAGGATTTAATTCCTTTATCAATAAACTTAAGGATTTAATCTCCGAGCTTAAAGCGTTGGCAGGGCGGACACAGGAGGAAAGTTTATCCTCTGCAAAAATTGCAGAATTAACCCGCGATAGCGTACATCGTCAATATGGTGAGATTGAGAGTGTTGTGACTGCGGTTAATGAAATGAGTGCTACAGCCCTTGAGGTTGCCAAAGCTTCTGAACAAACCGCTGCCGAAACAGAGGCTATGTCACGCAATGTACGTCTCAGTGAAGAGAGTCTGACTAAAGCAATGGATTATGTGACTACTATGTCGCAAGAGTCTATGCAGGCTAAAGTCGCCGTCAGTAAAGTGGCTGAAAGTAGCACTAATATTAGCCGTATCCTCGAAGTGATTAGCTCCATTGCCGCGCAAACAAACTTACTCGCCTTAAATGCGGCTATTGAGGCTGCTCGCGCAGGTGAGCAAGGACGGGGTTTTGCGGTGGTTGCCGATGAAGTAAGGGCACTTGCCTCCAAAACCCAAAGCTCCACTGACGATATTAGCGTGCTGATTGATGCGCTCCAAAAAGAGGTTCTTAGTGCATCGGGGATTATTGATAAAGGTGCTGAGCGTGCACAAATGGCCGTTTCGCAAACGGAGCAAGCGCTTACCTCCCTTAATTCTATGGTTAGCCAGATTGAGGAGATTTCAGCGCAAGTGACCCATATTGCTGCGGCGGCAGAGGAGCAAAGTGCCGTTACTGAAGAGGTTAATCGAAATATTACTGGCATATCCGACTCAGCCTCTGAACTCGCTCGTCTTGCAGGCGAAGCACAGCAAAGCAGCGTCGTTCTCGCCGAGCTGGTGAAACAACAACATCAGCAATTAGGTAAGTTAAAAACCTAACAAGATGGTCAGCCTCCTACTATTTAAGGTCTGACAGGTTTTCTAACCTTATCAAGGCGCTAACGTGGTTATCAGTTAGCGCCTTTGTTTTTGCTTTAATTGGGCCATTACCTAAAGGGACAAATTGAAATCGCGTTTGAGTTAGTTATCGGGAATGAGTCGCGTTGGTATGAGTGAGTGTCGACAGATTGCAGAAACAAAAAGCCCATTATTAAATGGGCTTTTTTGTTGAATTTGGTGGTGGCCCCTCACGGACTTGAACCGTGGACCTAACGATTATGAGTCGTGTGCTCTAACCAACTGAGCTAAGGGGCCTACTAAAGGCAATCGTCATCACCTAAAGCGAGTGGCAGTATACTAAGCTTGTTTGCGCTTGTCACCCGTGTTTTTCGATGAAATTCACCGAATTGATTCAATTGGTTATCTGTTAATCAACAGTTGTTTCTGCAAAGGTTTTTTGCCGTGCGATTCATGGTGCAAGGTAATTTAACTCTCTGATTTTGAAAGGGGGTTGAGCTGTATATTGTGCTGGTTTGTTACTCGTTAACTGAATGATGGCGAAAAAAAGCCCCGCAGTGCGGGGCTTAGGCTTAATATTTGGCACTTATCTATTCGTCTATCTATTCGTCTAAGAAGGACTTTAAGATTTCTGAGCGTGAAGGGTGACGCAGTTTACGCAGCGCTTTTGCTTCAATTTGACGGATACGTTCACGGGTTACGTCAAATTGTTTGCCCACTTCTTCTAGCGTGTGGTCGGTGTTCATGTCGATACCAAAACGCATGCGCAGTACTTTGGCTTCACGGGCTGTTAGGCCTGCTAATACCTCATGGGTAGCGCTCTTCAAGCTTTCGCTGGTGGCGCTGTCCAGAGGTAATTCGAGGGTGGTATCCTCGATAAAATCGCCTAAATGCGAATCTTCATCGTCACCGATTGGGGTTTCCATGGAGATCGGTTCTTTCGCGATTTTCAGTACCTTACGGATTTTGTCTTCCGGCATCATCATTCGCTCTGCCAATTCTTCAGGTGAGGGTTCGCGGCCCATTTCCTGTAGCATTTGGCGAGAGATACGGTTCAGCTTGTTGATGGTTTCGATCATGTGTACTGGAATACGGATCGTACGGGCTTGGTCCGCGATTGAGCGGGTGATTGCCTGACGGATCCACCAAGTCGCATAGGTCGAGAACTTGTAACCACGGCGATATTCAAATTTATCAACAGCCTTCATCAGACCGATGTTACCTTCTTGGATTAAGTCCAAGAATTGCAGACCGCGGTTGGTGTATTTCTTAGCGATAGAAATTACCAGACGTAAGTTTGCCTCAACCATTTCTTTCTTCGCACGACGAGCTTTAGCCTCACCGATTGACATGCGGCGGTTAATATCTTTAATCGCGGCAATAACTAAGCCTGTTTCTTCTTCGATGGCGGCCAGTTTGCTACGGCAGCGCTGCACGTCATCCTCAACCATTCTTAAGCCTTCGGCATAAGGTTTGTTTGAGGTTTTTTCTGCATTAAACCAATCGAGATTGGTTTCGTTACCAGTGAAGAACTTAACAAAGTTTTTCTTTGGCATTTTGGCTTGTTCGACGCAAAGCTTCATCAGGAGACGCTCTTGCACGCGAACACGGTCCATCATCGAACGCATACTTTTCACTAAGCGGTCAAATTGCTTAGGTACTAGGCGGAACTCTTTAAAAATCTCACCGATCTCAAACAGTGCTTTGATCGATTCTGGATGTTCACGGCCTTTGGCTTCGATGATTTTGAGCGCGTTTTCGTAGGCGGTTCTTAACTGGCTAAAGCGTTCACGAGCCTCTTCAGGATCGGGACCTTTATTACCATCATCATCGCCGTCGGCATCACCGTCTTCGTCTTCCTCGTCTTCCTCATCATCTTCATCTTCAAGATCTTCTTCTGATAATTCAGAACCGATGTGAGTAGCGGTTGGGCCTAAGTCTTCTTCGTCAGGGTTAACAAATCCAGAGATAATATCAGACAGGCGCAGTTCATCGGCTTCATACTGGTCGTATTGCTCAAGGATCATGGCGATCGCTTGTGGGTATTCGGCTACTGAGCTTTGAACTGTGTTAATGCCTTCTTCGATGCGTTTGGCGATAACGATTTCGCCTTCACGGGTCAGCAGTTCAACGGTACCCATTTCGCGCATGTACATACGCACAGGATCCGTGGTGCGGCCAAGCTCACTTTCTACCGTGGCAAGGGCGGCGGCTGCTTCTTCTGCTGCATCTTCGTCTGTGTTGTCTTCCGACATCATCATGTCATCGGCATCGGGAGCCTCTTCGAATACCCGAATACCCATGTCATTTATCATCTGGATAATATCTTCGATCTGGTCAGAATCGACCATGTCTGCAGGTAAGTGATCGTTCACTTCTGCATAGGTTAAGTAACCTTGCTCTTTACCTTTGGCAAGCAACAGCTTGAGTTGCGACTGCGGAGTATGATCCATAGATATCATCCAAGTTGGGAAACTGTTACAACGACGGACAGTTAGCTCGTGCTAAGTGCCGCGCAAATCGTCAATTATAGCCATGTGCACTTACCTGTGCTAGTCACTGGGATACTGAATGAGGACATTTTTGCCTCAGTTTAGTCCTTTCATGACTGAGATCAGCTTCTGCAGCTGGATCTTTTCTTCCTTAGTATGGGTCTGTTTTAGACTCAATTCCTGATATCGTTGTTCAATATATTGATTGTTCAACCAAACCAGGGTCTGTTTAAACTTTTCGAGCAAGTTTTCTTCCGCCACTTGATGGTCCCATTGGGCTAATTTATGCAGCGTCCCGCTGTGGGGGCTGTCTCTGAATTGCTCAAGTAGTTGTGCGCTGTTTAACTTATGCTCTCGAGTTAACGCCAACAGCAATGGCAGCAAGTCGATGCCTGGCATTTGCAGATGGTTTAATGCTGGTTGCGGAGATAACCCCAGTCCCAGCTCGGGATGCTGTACTAACAAGGCGATGGCAAGTCGCAATGGTGTACCGCGTCCTTTGAGTCCCGTTGATGCTGTGGGCTTAGTTTGTTTGACACTAAAACCCAGTTTTTTCTTCATATCGTCTGAGCTGTTCATACCTAACTTATGAGCTAAGCTCTCAAGTAGGAGGTTTTGCAGCACAGTGTCTTGAATTTTTTCAATTAGGCCAAAGGCTTGTTTGGCTAAATTACCTTTATCGGTACCGTATTTCGTCGTTAATGTATCAAACAAAAATTCGGGCAGGCTGATAGCACTGTCCATCAGTTGCTCGAATGCGTCTTTACCAATCTTGCGAACCATTGAATCTGGATCTTCAGATTGCGATAAAAACATAAAACGTACTTTATCCCCGGGTTTTAACAGGGGCAAGGCAGTTTCTAAGGCGCGCCAGGCGGCCTCATTACCGGCTCTATCGCCGTCGTAGCAGCAAATGACTTCTTTAGCACTACGCAGCAACAATTGAAATTGTTCAGCTGTCGTCGAGGTGCCAAGCGATGCAACCGCATAATCAACACCATATTGGGCTAGGGCAACGACGTCCATATAGCCTTCGACAATCAGTATTTTGTCTGGATCACGATGACGTTGCTTTAGCTCGTATAGACCATAGAGTTCATTGCCCTTATGAAATATGGGCGTTTCTGGCGAATTCAAGTACTTGGGGGTGCCATCTCCCAATACTCTGCCACCAAATCCAATCACACGACCGCGGCGGTCGCGAATGGGAAACATCAGGCGGTCACGGAATCTGTCGTATCTTTTACCGCTGTCATTGCTGATCAGCATGCCTGCGGTCAGGAGTTTATCCTGTGCATCTTGACTATGTCGGTAGCGGCTTAATAACCCATCCCAACCGTCGGGTGCAAAACCAATCCCAAAATGCTCAACAATATCATCGGATAATCCGCGATAAGCGAGGTAGTCGATGACTTTTTGTTTGTCTTGGTGTTGTCTTAACTGGGTTTGAAAAAAGCGACTGGCTTCTTCCATTAATTGGTAGAGATCACGGCTTAGGCCATCGTCTTGGCGTTTACCCGTGCCTTGTTCTCTGGGCACTTCTAAGCCCAGTTGTCCGGCAAGATCTTCAATAGCATCGATAAAATCGAGTCTGTCGTACTCCATCACAAAATCGATGGCATTGCCGTGGGCGCCGCAGCCAAAACAATGATAAAACTGTTTATCGCGGCTAACGGTAAACGAAGGTGATTTTTCACTATGAAAAGGACAACAGGCCGAGTAGTTTTTACCCGCCTTTTTCAAGGGCACCTTGCGGTCGATAAGTTCGACGATGTCGGTGCGAGCGATTAGCTCATTGATAAAATCACGAGGTATTGCCATTGAGTGCTTAAAATCTCGCCTTGCGCGAATTTAAACAAACAAGCCGCGCATAGGCACGGCTTGTTCATACATTGAAACGCTAATTATTGCAATTTTGCACGGATCATAGCGCCGATAGCGCCCATGTCTGCACGTCCTTGAACTTTAGGTTTTAATGCTCCCATTACTTTGCCCATATCCGCCATGGAGGATGCGCCTATTTCAGCAATAGCAGCATCGATGAACGCGGCAATTTCCGCCTCAGAGAGGGGAGTAGGCAGGAAAGCTTCAATAACTTGAATCTCTTCTGCTTCTGCTGCGGCCAACTCGCTACGACCCGCTGCTTCATATTGAGCAATCGAATCGCGACGTTGTTTCACCATTTTGGTTAAGACAGCTATAACCTGCTCATCATTCAGAGTTTCGCGGGTATCCACTTCAATCTGTTTGATGGCTGCAAGTGCCATACGAATAGTGCTCAATCTCGCCTTCTCTTTGGCGATCATGGCCTGTTTCATATGGTCTTTTAGCTGATCAATTAGGCTCATAAGAGATTAGTATAAACGTACGCGACGTGCGTTTTCGCGAGAAAGCTTTTTAGCTAAACGTTTAACTGCAGCTGCTTTTGCGCGCTTACGAGCAGTAGTTGGCTTCTCGTAGAATTCACGAGCACGCACGTCGGCTAAAATACCAGCTTTTTCACAAGAGCGCTTGAAACGACGCAGAGCTACGTCGAATGGTTCGTTTTCACGTACTTTAATAATTGGCATACGCCATCACCCCTTAGGTGTAGGTTGTCTGGTTCAATGACTTGAACCAAGTGTATTTAAAATGGTGCGGAATTTTATACCGAGACCACTAGGCTTGTAAAGCCCTAATCATTTCAGCTTGGTTTGGGGGGCTGAATAACGTGATTGTCGGCTGGAGTAATTGTCATCATGCAGGTAGAATTAGCGCCCTTTAAACGTTTTGATTTGAGGCACCATGCGGGTTCTAGGTATTGAGACATCCTGTGACGAGACAGGTATTGCCGTTTATGACGATAAGCTGGGGTTACTTTCCCATGCGTTATATAGTCAGGTTAAGTTGCATGCGGATTATGGTGGCGTGGTGCCTGAACTGGCCTCCCGCGACCATGTGCGCAAAATTGTCCCGCTGATCCGCCAAGCGTTGAAAAACGCCAATACCGACATTGCCGACATCGACGGTATCGCTTATACCAAAGGCCCTGGATTAATTGGGGCTTTATTAGTGGGCGCCTGTGTTGGTCGCTCGCTAGCCTTTGCATGGAACAAGCCCGCCATCGGTGTACATCATATGGAAGGGCATTTACTGGCACCTATGCTTGAGGAAGATGCTCCGGAGTTTCCTTTTGTTGCACTGTTGGTGTCAGGCGGTCATTCCATGTTGGTCAAAGTCGATGGTATCGGCCTTTATGAAGTCTTAGGAGAGTCGGTGGATGACGCCGCCGGTGAAGCCTTCGATAAAACGGCCAAGTTGATGGGGCTGGATTATCCTGGGGGGCCACGGCTTGCCAAACTTGCCGCCAAAGGCGAGCCTGCTGGTTATCAGTTCCCGCGTCCAATGACAGATAGGCCTGGGCTTGATTTTAGTTTCTCCGGCCTTAAAACCTTTACCGCCAATACCATTGCCGCTGAACCTGATGATGAGCAAACCCGCGCCAACATCGCCCGAGCTTTTGAAGAAGCGGTTGTAGATACCTTAGCGATTAAATGTCGCCGCGCCTTAAAACAGACGGGTTATAACCGTTTAGTGATTGCCGGTGGCGTGAGTGCCAACACCCGCTTACGCGAAACCTTGGCTGAGATGATGACCTCTATTGGTGGTCGCGTTTATTATCCTCGTGGTGAATTTTGTACTGATAATGGCGCCATGATTGCCTTTGCTGGATTACAGCGTTTGAAGGCAGGGCAGCAGGAAGACTTAGCAGTAAAAGGTCAACCGCGATGGCCGCTCGATACCTTGCCGCCTGTTGCTTGATATTCTGCGAGTTAATCTAA
>NZ_AKZL01000116.1:0-12206 GCF_000282755.1 Shewanella sp. POL2 | reverse complement strand
AAGCTTTGTTTGACTAAGAATCGCCATTCCCAACTGTTTACTGAATCGCCCCCCGTGTAAGGTACCGAAAAATCGATATGGGCGACGTTGCCATAACTGGATCTAGATGAATAAATCCGCGCGCCAATACCTATGCTACCGAGTGGGCCGTTGACTTCGTTATTGTCGGCTAAGGGACCGCCAGAGGCTTGGCCTACATCTGCAAAGACTGCCCAGCCGAGTTCGGCTAATTGGTATAAGTTGATATTCGGATAATTGCGGATTTCGGCGGTAAATAACCATTGGTTATCCCCTTGTTGATATTCGTTGGGATAACCTCGTACTCCAGTTTCATCCCCAAGTCCTTGAGTTAGATCGAGATAGGTATTATTGGACTGGCTTGCCCAAGCTTTGCCATAGGCAATCCATTTTGGATTGATTTGATAAAAGTATTCCGCTTGTACATTAGCCTGAAAAGTGTCTTTTTGCGTGGTGCCTAGAGTGCTGGTCGCGCCCATTTCCAGTAACCAAAGATGTTCATCAAATTTATAACCCTTACTGGTTTGCCATTTAAAGTGGTAACCCACTGGGCTATTGTCGCCGATATCATTGGTTTCAATACCGAGTTGGATATAGTGATGCCATCCTAAGTTAAAGTCTTCATTATTACGGATCAGGTGCACGTTGTTGAGTATCTGAAAATCATCTTGAACATATTCATAGGCAACCCAGGGATACATAAAGTCCCTATCTTGTGGTAACTCTGAGTTAGGATACACCTCTGAATTGGCAAACTCGTGTTTGTCTTGGGTAAAGCCAGCAATAAAGCGAGACAGATTGTCGTTGCTTCTATTGAGTAACCAACCATATTGCAAATTAAGGTAATCGACAGTGTGGGCAAACTCGTTCACCTCTTGCCCATTTTGTCTCAAAATATCGGTGCGGCTATCATCTAAAAACTCGGCCGAGTACATGGTCTCAGTATTCAATGAATAGAAAGGCTTGCTCACGTACACATGTTTAGCTTGGCCGTCACTATTATCATAAAATTCAGCGGCGACAATGCCGTGATCGATAAAACTCACGGGTGCCTCAAAGGCAAACTTATAGCCAGTGCGGGATTCGTTAGATTGATACTTTAAGCGGGTGCGAATGCCAGTACCTAGAAGGTTATCTTCTTTTACGCCAAAGGAATAACGAGTGTCTCCTCCTGAGCTGCTAAAGCTGGCCGTTGGCAGTAGCGACCAGTTGTCCCAAGTTTCAATAATAATGGATTCATCTTCGAGGGGAGAATCCGTTTGGGGATCCTTCTGACTTGTATAAACTTTGGCATCACGAATATAAGGTTCGGCGCGCAGTAAACGTTGAGACTCATCGAGATCTTTTTGGGTGACCGTATCGTTTTCGCTAAAGGTAAGCTTATCGCGAACCACATATTCCTTGGTATTTATATGCAGATAGTTTGCCCAGCGGTGGATAAAAAATGCATCGGGATCTGACTCGTCGAAGATAGGATTGCTTACAACGATGATCTTACTAACCTTTTTTGGGGCTTGATCCGAGGTGGTTTTGGGCGCAACCTCATCCGCTGTGGCTAGGTTGACTAGACCACAGAGGCAACAAGGTAGAATCGATGCATACAGGGTAAACTTCTGCATAAAACCACTCCCGTAAACTGGATGGCGACAGCTTAAGGTTCTGCTGTGCTTCACAATTTAATAACACACGGGATATGACGATTAGTCAAGTAAACATTTTAATAAAATTATGATTTTTCATAAGGTTATTTTAAGAATAGGGCTGGAATTGGCGCCAGCCCTGAGGATGAATGTTATAGCGTACGCCTTGGTGGTACTACGACGTTGGCAAAAATCAGTCCGGCGATAAGCGACATAAAGATCAAAAAGATCTGTGAGCCAATATGGGATTGGTTAAGCATAGTTTCGCCGGAGATCAGCGCGTTCAGCCCTATGTAGGTTTTACTGCCGGGTACTAAGATCACAATGCCTTGCAGCAATGCAATTGAGGCGGGAGCCTTCATCCAACGGGCATAAAGATTGGAGTAAACTCCTACGGCTAGGGCACCAAAAAAGATCCCCACCGAATCCCCAAAAAAGTGCCCACCTAACATGGCGGAGAAAAATGCGACAATTCCCGCTAGAACGCCCCAAGGCGAATCTTGCATCCGTGCTTTAAAGATGAACACCAGCGCCATAGAAAGGATGGGCACCGCCGACCAAATCGCCCAGCGAGGCAGTCCTTCCGGTTCGATATAAATGGCCTCACCGAAGAAGGCTTTACCAATTGCCATCCCCAAAACTGCACCAAAATATAGCTTAAACAACAGCATACTGGCGTCCATGATCCGCGCTGTGCCCGAAATCAAATCGCGTGCCGCCAGCTCAGCAAGCCCCAAGGTTAAGGCTAAACCGGGAATAAAGATGATGATCGAGGAGAGGATCACCACCGGAATATTGATATTGGGGTCGATGCGGGCAATGGCGCAGGCGGCAATGGCGCAAACAATCGTCGCGAATGGCTCTAACACTTCTGCCATGCGCGTCGAGCGCTCGGCGCGGTACACAAAGCCATAGACCAGCAAGCCTAACAAGCCCGACCAAAATACATCGTTCCAACCCGTGCCCATCAACATGGCAAAGGCGGCCGCCGAGGTACCAAAGGAGAAACAGGTTAATGCTGGGCCGTAGGGGTTGGGTTTGTTGGCAATTTCCTCTAGCCTGTCTAAGGCTTCGGTGAGCGTGCGTTTACCTGAGGTGAGTTCATCCACCAGTTCATCGGTGCGGGCGAGAGAACCTAAATCCAACTCGCCGGGTTTTACCCGCGCAACATGGTTATATTCTTGATCGGTATCGTGTTGTAATACGAAGGTCATGGAGGTCGGCGAGATTAAAAAATAACCTTCGATTCCGAGCGTCCGAGAAACGGTTTGTAAATGGGTTTCAAGACGGTAAGCGGGTGTGCCAAACTTATGCAAAGCCTTACCTAGCTTAATGATAAATTTACGCTTTTCGAGAAACTGTTCGTTATCCAATCGTGCTATTCGCTGTATAAAAAGTTGTAAGAGATTGCGCGCGCATATTAACCTATCTCGTCACTAAAAGGTTAATGGCTTTTAACCTTAATACAAATAAATTGCTGAATTTTTGCGGTGTATACCGCGCTTATGTTAATTAAAAGGGAGTTGCTATGCCATTAATCGTAACAGGGTTTTACGCCAGCTTGACTGGGTTGTTAATCATTGCTTTAGCGTATCGAGTGGTGAAATTAAGACGAAGCCAAAAAATCGGTCTCGGTGACGGCGGTAACGATGCTTTAGCACTGGCGAACAGGGTGCACGCAAATCTAATTGAGAATGCGCCCATCGTATTGATTTTAATGCTAGTGGCCGAGGCGGGTGGCTTAGCGCATTTCTATTTGCACTGCTTTGGTACTGTATGGATTGTAGCGCGTTTACTCCATGCTATTGGCTTAACTCAAGGCAAAGGCGGTTATCATTTCGGCCGTTTTTGGGGCGTGTTGCTCACTTGGTTGGTGACTATCAGCCTAGCCCTAGTCAACTTAGTGCATTTTTCCCAAAGTCTGTAACTGCTGGGATAGGTAATGGCCGTCTAAGCCATATCCTTAGCCACTTTAGGGGTATTAAGCGCATTGGCGTAAATACCCCGAAAAACACCTCTGCTGCTGTTTTTTTAATCGCACTTATCCCTGTTTGCCTGCTATACTCCGCGTCCCTAAATCGGTGCGGCTTGCTTTTGTCTGCACCTTTGTTTGACATTACGTTTTTGGGTCAAAATCGATGCAAGTTGAATCCACACTGTTTAGCCATCCCAAGTATTGGGCCGAATGTTTTGGCACAGCGCCTTTCTTACCTATGTCCCGCAAGGAGATGGAGAAATTAGGCTGGGACAGCTGTGACATTATTATCGTCACTGGCGATGCCTATGTGGATCATCCTAGTTTTGGTATGGCGGTGATTGGCCGTATGTTAGAAGCCCAAGGCTACCGCGTCGGGATTATTGCCCAGCCCGATTGGTCGAGCAAAGATGCCTTTATGCAGCTAGGGCGCCCGAATCTATTTTTTGGCGTTACCGCCGGCAATATGGATTCAATGATCAACCGCTACACCGCCGATCGCCGTATTCGCAGCGATGATGCCTATACTCCGGGCGATGTCGGCGGTAAGCGCCCCGACCGCGCTGTGACGGTTTATACCCAACGTTGTAAAGAAGCCTACAAAGATGTGCCTGTCATTATCGGCGGCATCGAAGCGAGTCTGCGCCGTATTGCGCACTACGATTATTGGTCGGATAAAGTCCGCCGCAGCGTGATTTTTGATGCCAAGGCCGACATTTTAATGTACGGCAACGCCGAGCGTCCGCTGGCCGAAGTGGCGCGTCGTTTAGCGGCGGGCGAAGCGATTGCGGATATCCAAGATGTGCGCGGTACTGCCGTTATCCGTAAAGAGCCTATGCCCGAGTGGCGTGGGATGGATTCTCGCAAGATAGATCAACTACATAAGATCGATCCTATCCCGAACCCCTATGGCGCCGACGATGTGGGCTGCGCCAATTTATCAGGCCCATCGGATGTTAAAATTTTCGATAACGATGCGCCAAAGCCTATCAGTGTGCAGCCGCCACGCCCTAAGCCATGGGATAAAACCTATGTGCTGCTGCCTGCCTTTGAAAAGGTGTCTGAAGACAAATATTTATACGCCCATGCTTCGCGGATTTTGCACCAAGAGCAAAACCCGGGTTGTGCGCGGGCGTTGTTCCAGCCCCACGGTGACCGTGGCGTGTGGGTGAACCCGCCAGCTTGGCCACTCAATACCGACGAAATGGATGCCGTGTTCGATTTACCCTATAAACGGGTGCCGCATCCTGCCTACGGCAAGGAGAAAATCCCTGCCTATGACATGATCAAAACCTCGATCAACATTATGCGCGGCTGCTTTGGTGGCTGTTCATTCTGCTCGATTACCGAGCACGAAGGCCGAATTATCCAGAGCCGTTCGCAAGAATCGATTATCAAAGAAATCAAAGATATTCAGGATAAGGTTCCCGGTTTTACTGGGGTGATTTCTGACTTAGGTGGCCCCACTGCCAACATGTATCGCCTCGGTTGTACCAGTGAAAAAGCGGAGAAAACCTGTCGCCGTTTATCCTGTGTGTATCCATCGATTTGCGGCCATTTAGGCACAGATCATAAACATACTATCGACTTGTACCGCGCCGCTCGTGCTGTGCCCGGCATTAAGAAAATCTTGATTGCTTCGGGTGTGCGTTACGACTTAGCGATTGAAGATCCTGCTTATGTCAAAGAGTTGGTCCAGCACCATGTGGGCGGCTATTTAAAAATCGCCCCTGAGCATACCGAAGAAGGGCCGCTCAGCAAGATGATGAAACCCGGCATGGGCGCCTACGATAAGTTTAAAGAGCTGTTCGATAAGTTTTCTAAGGAAGCGGGTAAAGAGCAGTTCCTGATCCCTTATTTTATTTCGGCGCATCCCGGCACGACCGATGAGGATATGCTCAACCTCGCGCTCTGGTTGAAGGAGCGTAAGTTTAAGCTCGACCAAGTGCAAAACTTCTACCCATCACCGATGGCCAATGCGACGACTATTTATCACACTGAGCTGAACTCGCTGAAAAACGTCAAGCACACCAGTGAAGTGGTGCCAGTGCCGAAGAAGGGTCGCCAACGCCGCTTGCATAAGGCGCTGCTGCGTTACCACGACCCAGCAGGTTGGCCGATTATCCGTGAAGGCTTGATTGCCATGGGGCGTGAAGATTTGATTGGCAACAGCCCGAATCACCTCGTGCCGCCAGAAGGGCGCAACGAACGTGGCCCTAAATGGATGAAGGATGCCAACCAAGGGCAAAAAGCCCTGACACGCTTCTCGGGTAATCAGTTTGATGAGCGTAAAGGCAAAGGCGATGCCAAGGGCAAACCGAGCGCAAGCAAGCCTAAGGGACCAAAGTCTGGGGCGAATGCGCCGCAAAGTCAGCAGCCTAAAACCAGCCGTCCTGGAGCTAAGGCGCCATTTGGTCAGTCGGGCTTTAAGGGCAAAGCTGAGCAGGGTAAGGCTGGCCACCAAGGCCGCGGAAACAAAGTCTCTTCAGGCCGTCAGCACGCCAAGTAATGGTGAAAAAAAGCCACTCCAGTAAACCGATTTGGAGTGGCGCAGAGATGATGGTAAACCAGCGGTACCATCCAATGAGTGTGTGGCGAGCGTTTGTAGACGGAACGTGCGCCGCACCTCAGTCTCAAATGGGCCCACGGATATGAGGAACGTGAGCCACTATCCCTCAATGTACGGGAGAGCCTGATGAAGACTTTCCATTCCTAAAAGAAGTAGTTAATCCCTACCGCAAAGCCATTATCTTCCTGCGCTTCGAGTGCTGGATCATCCATATTGCTGAAATCTAACTTCATTTCGGCAAACATCACAGTGTCGTTACTGTAACGGTAGTGCAGGCCAAGCATGGCGAATTGGCGGGTCCATTTGCCTTGGATGGGCGTACTGGCATCTGTGTCTAAGTCCAAATAGCTGAGGACAATCATAGGCACAAAGCCATTATCGAATTGATAGGCCGTCATCAGCTCAGCGCCAGTAGCGTCGTAGAGTTCGCCGCCGACCAGTTCATTGTTCTTACTCTGATGGGCGTTAAAGCCGACGTAGAGACCGCTGGCTTCGCGGTTATCGGCATAGTGGTAATAGTCACCATACATGGCGCCGATACCGACGATTTCGTTGGTTTCATCGACTTGAGTGTTACCTAGGTGGCCTTCAAAGTCGCCACGATTAAAGCCGGCGAGTAGCTTAAATTTATCTGTGAGTGAGTAGGTCAGGCTGGCACCGTAACTGCTGTCGAAATTAAGCTCAGAGTTAGTCATTTCGCTGCCGTCGTCGTTTTTTAAGGTGACATCACCATTGGTTTTGGCGGCGTATTGTAGGGCGATTTGCACTGGGCCAAAGCTATTACGGTAGATAAACGCGGAGTCTGCACGGCCTGTTCCGGTTAACCCGCCATCGCTAAAGGCATAGGCACCGACACTATATCCGGCGAAGACGTTCGGTAAGTCCGTAGTGCCTGCAACATCGTAGTAAGCGCCCCATTGCTTACCAAAGCTGAGGCTACCCCATTCATCGTGCGACATACCGACATAACCTAAACGGTTATAGAGGAAGTCTTCGGTTTTTTCGGCGGCCAATTTGCCACCTTGCATCACTAAACTGTCATCGCTGGACACCATGTTGATGCCCCATTCCGTGGTGGCAAAGGCGGTCCAGCCGTTTCTCTCGCTGCGTTCAAAGCTAAATCGTACTCGGGAGGAGTCATCAATTACTGAGGTATCGTGGCTGTCGTTGAGTGCCGCGAAGCCTAACCAACCACTTAAATCTAATGAGTTTTTTTGATCGTTATAGAGTTCAACCGCTTGGCTGCTGGTGGCCACCAACAGCATGGGAAGCATTAATGCGATGCAGGTTTTTTTCATCATTCCACCTAAATTAGGCAAGTTTTGTCTGGGGACCTTAGGCTCTGCGGCTTAAGGTCCCTAATGACGTATTGCTGTTAAGTTTCTTATGTATTAAATGAGACTTGCAGGGGCGACGTGCTCACGCCGCTTTAATCTCAACACTTGGGGTTTTATTAGAAATCACCCCGTAGATGGTCCAACCGAAGAAGGTCGCGATAGCGCCTAACATCACTGCGGTTTCACCAGAGCTATAGAGGGCGTAGAAGCTATACAGGGCGCCGATAACCGCAATCACGTTGGCAACACGGGCCTTGTTGGCTGGTACTTTGAGTTGTTTTTGCATCACACCTAGGGCTGCCATCGACAGGATGTAAGGCACAATGTTAGTCACCACGGCGAGGTTTACTAGGGCTTCAAACTGTTTGCTCAGTGATGGACTGATGGTCATCAGAGACAGCAGGGTTTGAATCGAAACGATGATGGTCATACCCCATATCGGTGCATCGGCTTTGCTGACTTTAGCGAACACTTTAGGGAAGAAACCTTCATCGGCAGAGGCTTTAAACACTTGCGCGATAGTAAACTGCCAACCCAGCAGTGAGCCGGTACAGGAGATAATGGCGCAGGCCATGACGATTTTACCGACCACAGGGCTAAACATTTGCGCAAAGGCTAAACCGAATGGGGCGTTTGAGCTGGCAAGCTCGGCGTTGGGTACAATACCGGCAATCACGTTGGTTGAAACAATATAGATAAGTGCTGCACCTAAGGTTCCGCCCATTACGGCGATAGGTACGTTTTTCTCTGGATTATCAACAGCCTCTGAGTTGGCGCAAGCCGATTCTAAGCCAAGGAATGCCCATAAAGTCATCGCGATTGAACCGCCTAAGGCTTTAAAGAAAGGCATATCATGTGGGTTCCAAGCGCCTTTGTAGAGGTCGATGTCGAACCAGAACCAACCGATCAACGACACACCAATTACAGGCAGAATAATCCCCCACACGGTCACGCTGCTCACGCGACCCGTAATGCGGGCGCCACCAAAGTTAGCCACTGTTGCTAACCAAAGCACGCCAATGGTGGCAAGACAGATAGCCATTGGGCTTAAGTTCACTTCGAGCAGTACCGCGGCATAACCCACGGCGGAGATAGCGATGGCGACGTTGGCGATAAGTAGCGAAACCGCATAGGTGTAGTTCGCCATAAAGTTACCGCTGCGGCCAAAGGCATATTCGGCGTAACCGCCCATACCACCGGATTTTTTACTGAACATACCGCACTTAGCAAAAGCAAAGGCCAGCGCGGTTGAGCCAGCAGCGGTAACAAGCCAAGAAAGCACAGAGATAGTACCGACTTGCGCTAATTGGGTGGGCAACATAATAATACCTGAGCCCATCATATTGACTATGGTAATAATCGTTAATTGGATAACGCCAATTTTATTTGCTGATTTACTCATAATAATGACCTAATAATATAATTCATTATAGAAGGTTGAAATTGACTGCAGAGCGGGGTTAATTAACTCTGCAGTCTGATTTCAATTATTTATTTAATACATAACCTAGGGCTTGGATTTTTCCTTCTGGGGTGCTTTCGAGGTAAACACCTTGTAATTCAGGGGAGAATCCGGGTAATAAGTTGATGCCTTCTTCAAGGGCAAGGAAATAACGCTGTACTGCGCCACCCCATATTTCACCTGGCACCATACATAACACGCCTGGTGGATATGGCAGTGCGCCCTCTGCGGCAATTCGACCTTCGATTTGCGACAGTGGCACTAATTCGACATTGCCACGAATAAATTCAAGATTGGCCTCCTGCGGGTCCATCACCTTGGTTGGGAAATGCGCCTGACGGAACATTTCTTTTTGCAGTTGTTTTACGTCATGGCTGACATAAAGGTTGTGCATTTCTTGGCAGAGTTGACGAATGGTATAGTCTTTATAACGGGCTTTATTGGCGTTATAGACGTTAGGCAATACTTCTGATAATGGCGCATCTTCATCGACTAATTTCTCGAAGCGGGATATTTGCGACACTAAGTGCTGCATTTTTGCCATATCTTCCGCAGGTGTCATCAGGAATAATATCGAATTTAAGTCGCACTTCTCGGGAATAATATTATTTTCACGTAAGAAGTTAGCCAAAATCGTCGCGGGAATACCAAACTCAGTATATTTACCGGTTTCGGCATCAATACCTGGCGTAGTTAATAGGAATTTACAAGGATCAACGAAATATTGGCCTTTTTCATAGCCCTCGAAGGAGTGCCATTTTTGTCCGGGTTCAAACTCGAAGAAACGTAAATCATCGGCCATTTGTTCAGTTTGATAATCCTGCCATGGGCGCCCCTCGATCATACTTGGGATAAATGGCTTGATATATTTACATTTTTTAAGCAGTAACTTACGCGCTTCAATACCGGCTTTGACCGCTTCACGCCACAGATAACGGCCGCTGGCGCCTTCGTGCATCTTAGCGTTCACATCCAATGCGGCAAACAGCGGATAGAAGGGGCTGGTAGAAGCGTGCATCATAAAGGCGTTGTTGAAGCGTTTATGGTTGCAGTATCTGGCTTGGCCTTTGATATGTTTATCTTTTTTGTGAATTTGCGAGGTTTGTGAGAACCCAGCCTGCTGTTTGTGCACTGACTGAGTCACGATAATACCGGGATCGTCAGGTGTCAGTTCCAGCAGCAGTGGCGAGCAGTCGTTCATCATAGGAATAAACTGTTCATAGCCAACCCAAGCCGAGTCAAACAGGATGTAATCACATAGATGACCAATACGATCAACCACTTGGCGAGCGTTGTAGATAGTGCCGTCGTAGGTGCCGAGTTGGATAATCGCTAAACGGAATGGCCGTTGTTCATCGGCTCGTTCTGGTGCAACTTCGCGAATTTGTTCCCTTAAATAAGCTTCTTGGAAGCAGTGGGCGTCGATACCGCCAATAAAACCGAAGGGGTTACGGGCAGTTTCTAAGTAAATCGGTGTTGCGCCCGCTTGAATTAACGCGCCATGATGGTTGGATTTGTGGTTATTACGGTCGAATAATACCAAGTCACCCTTCGCTAGCAGTGCGTTGGTCGCCACTTTGTTTGAAGAAGAAGTGCCGTTAAGCACAAAGTAGGTTTTATCGGCGTTAAATACCTTCGCCGCGTATTTTTGTGCATCCAGCGGTGCACCTTCGTGGATTAATAGATCGCCGAGTTTAACGTCGGCATTACACATATCTGAGCGGAAAATGGTTTCGCCAAAGAAATCGAAAAATTGGCGACCCACAGGATGTTTACGGAAAAATTGACCACCCTGATGGCCTGGACAGGCAAAGGTGGAGTTACCCATTTCCACGTATTTTTTCAGTGTGCCAAAGAAAGGTGGTAGTAGGGCTTGCTCATATTTTTGGACGGCGGTTTCGACCTGTTTTCCATAGAAATCGGTATTGCTACCGCAGAGTTCAAATACCCCGGTAATCGAGGAGCAAATATCATCTGGGAAGGTTTCTTCACAGCAAACGGATACGAAAATAGGCAGTTTTAATCCGGTATTTTTAATTTTTTCAACAATACCATTTTTAACATCATCAACAGAAACTACAGCCGCGCCCACATCGCAAAAATCTGTGGTTAATACATTGACAACTTCTCTGTCTATTTCAAAACATGATCTAACAGATAAGCTGGCGGCAACTTTTAATGATTTCATCGTTAATTTCCCTTTTACTTTAAAAAGTTTTGGATACAACTTGGCCTATACCTAATTAAAAATATTAATGGTATTAAATTAGATATGGCTATTCCGTGTGCAGATATGATGAAGCTATAAGTCGTCCAAGAATAAATAGATAGATTTATTCAAAATGAATGACTTAGCCGCAGCGTTACTGCACGAGCAAAAGAATGCTTTGATTTAGGTGCGAGATAATAAACCTGAAAAAAACAGTACGATAAGTGTATGCGCTTACGAGGGCAATACCACTTTAGACCTGTTAATTGGTCTACTACCTACGCGAAGATTAGCGAAGGAAGATAAATGAATGGTCGAAGTAATCACGTTGGCTAGGCATCATGATATGTCTAGTACGTCGAATATGTGCCATGATTTTAGATTTCCTCTTCATATACAACTCCATTATGAAATTCGAGAAAATTATTAATTCGTTTTATTACGGCATGGAGTTTATCTAGGTGTTGCCAATAAAAATATGATCGGTGTCTTATTTTTAATTAACTGTAATTATTTATTGCAATAAGTTTTATCTGTGTAATTACAGTCAATCATCCTTAAGTATCATTATCTAAATAACGAAAGTAAATATTGTCAGTTTATTTTTAAAATTAAAAATGCATAAATTTATAAATAATAAATATCTAATTACGCGCAAACTACAGTATTAATTTGCTTGGTAATTTATAGAGTACGCCATCCCTGCATAAAAATGCAGATTAAGTCTTTACAAAATCACTTGAGTGCTTAAATATGACAAAAAGTCGACACTTTTTCTCAATTTTGAGCATTTAGGGAAGAAAATTGGCGTTTTGAGGCAGGTTTGCCACTTAAGACTGACGTAAATTAGCGGTGTTACGTATCAATTGGAGATTGTGATGAAGCATTTACATAAGTGGATAGTCGGAATTGGATTATTTACCGCAGTATTAGGGTCGGTGCAGGCCATGACCTTATCGAGCAAAGATATTAGTGAAGGTCAGCAATTATCTAATC